>SKZX01000033.1 GCA_007127175.1 Desulfobacterales bacterium | reverse complement strand
ACTTAAACGCGCTATCCGTGTAGCAAAGGCGTCCGTTATCCCCATCGAGGGTTGCTTCAATACCTAGGGGCAAAATCAGGCAGGGCATGCCGTGTCCTGCCGGGAACCCGGAAACAACAGGCATCGGCATGGACCGCAGCCGTTCCCGGATGGTGCTGTTGACCGCAGCAACGTCACCGCAATTAGTGAACGTGCCGAGGCAGATGCCCGCAGCCCGGTCAAGGTGACCGGAATAAAGCAGCTGGGTCAGCATCCGGTCAATGCGATAGGGCTTTTCACCGATATCCTCGAGGAATACGATGGCCCCGGACAAATCCGGGAAATACGGGGTCCCCAGCAAATGGGACAGGGTGGACAGGTTCCCACCGGCAACCGGCCCTGTTCCAGCACCAGGCACAATGGTGTCAGGGTTTTCCGCCTGGATGGAAAGGGGGCTGCTGCCGGTGAGGGCGGATCCAAGAAAATGGACCGTCTTTTCATCGGCATCGCAAAGCGAAGCGATCATGGGCCCATGGAATGCCGGTATACCGCATTGCTGCCAAAGGAAGTTCAATAAGGCGGTTATATCGCTTGACCCGATGAAGGGTTTTGGGCGACTGCCCAACAGCTGTAAATCCAGGTGCGGCAACAGGCGCATGGACCCGTAGCCGCCCCGGGCACACCATACAGCGGCGATTTCCGGATCGATAAAAAAAGCGTGCAGCATGGCCAGCCGATCCTCGTCAGCCCCGGCCAGATAACCTTCCCGGCCAAACAGGCCCTCCTGCCAAACCACCTCGAAACCCATGGCATTGAGAACCTGCACGCCCGAAAAAAAAAGGTCCGTGTCAAAAGGGCTTGCCGGCGCAACCGCACCGATGCGATCGCCCTTTTTGAGCGGGGGCGCTTTGCGGATGCGTCTGCCCTGGATGGGTTGCATCAGCCGGCTTCGCCCTCAGCAGGGGATTTACGGGTCAGCGCAGCCTTGATAAAATCCACGAACAACGGGTGCGGCACCATGGGACGGGATTTGAATTCCGGGTGGAACTGGCACCCCAGAAACCATGGGTTGTCTTTGAGTTCAATGATTTCGACCAGGTCCCCCTTGGGTGAAAAACCTGAAAATACAAGGCCGCTCTCTTCCATCCGGTCCCTGAATGCCATATTGAACTCGTAGCGGTGCCGGTGCCGCTCTGAGATATTGTCCTGCGCGTAGGCGGCATATGCAAGGGTGTCTTTTACGACCCGGCAGGGATAAGCGCCCAGGCGCATGGTCCCCCCCTTCTCAGACGACATGTCTCTGTGCTGAATGCTCTGGGTCCGCTCATCATACCATTCGGTCATGAGGTAAATGACCGGGGAGGCCGTGTCCGGGTCAAATTCCGAGCTGTGGGCGTCTACAATCCCGACAACATTTCTGGCGAACTCGACAACCGCCAGCTGCATGCCGAGGCAGATGCCGAAAAACGGAATCCTGTGCTCACGGGCATACCGGATGGCAAGGATCTTGCCATCCACACCCCGGGACCCGAAACCGCCGGGTACAAGCACGCCGTCGACGCCTTCGATGGCTTTTTCGTAATTGTCGGGATCGAGCGTGCTGGAATCGATATACCGGAGTTCGACGGCTGCGTCATTTGCGATCCCGCCATGGAAAAGCGCTTCGTTGAGGCTTTTGTAGGACTCCGTCAGGTCGGTGTACTTGCCGACCACGGCGATGGTCACATTTTCCGAAGGGTTTTTGCAGCGTTCAACCAGGTTGACCCAGTCTTCCAGGCGGGGGTTCCCTGTCCACACGTTCAGCACTTCAAGCAGTTTTGCATCGAGGCCTTCCTTGTTGAAGACTAGGGGGACCTCGTAAATGCAGTTCACATCCTTGGCCGTGATAACGGCATCCTGGCTCACGTTGCAAAATAAAGCGATTTTTGCTTTGATTTCCTTGGGCAGGAAACGATCCGTCCGGCACAGGAGCAGATCGGGCTGAATACCGATGCTCCGCAACTCCTTGACGCTGTGCTGGGTCGGCTTGGTTTTCAACTCTCCGGCCGGGGCGATAAAGGGGATATAGGTCAGGTGGATATAGAGCACGTTCTCCCTGCCCGCATCAAAGCGGAACTGCCGGATGGCCTCGAGGAACGGCAGGCTTTCGATGTCGCCGATGGTCCCGCCGATCTCGACGATAACAAAATCATAGTCCTTTGCCGTTTTGAAAATGGACGCCTTTATTTCATCGGTGATATGGGGGATGACCTGCACGGTCCCGCCCAGGTAATCGCCGCGGCGTTCTTTCGAGATCACCGAATGGTAAATCTTTCCGGTCGTGTAATTGTTGTCACGGCCGAGCCGCACACTGACAAAGCGCTCGTAATGTCCCAGATCAAGGTCGGTTTCGGCCCCGTCGTCGGTTACAAACACTTCGCCGTGCTGGAAAGGGTTCATGGTACCGGGATCGACGTTGATATAGGGATCCAGTTTTAAAAGCGTAACGCTCAAACCGCGGCTTTCAAGCAGTGCGCCGATGGAAGCCGAGGCCAACCCTTTCCCCAGGGACGAAAGGACCCCGCCGGTAACGAAAATGAACTTGGTTTTTCCTGGCATAATGTTTCCTTGACGAGTTTATGCTTCTGGTTTTTGTTTAACGTCTTTATCAAAGTCGTCTGTTCACGGCTTTCGGGGGGCATCATTTCCGAATTATTCAAATATGCGCTTGAATCGTTCAATCTCCTTTTGGATTTCAATTGCAATATCCGGGTCTTCTTCCGCTTCATCACCATTGACCAGAGGGGAGGACACCCAGGCGTCAATGTCGAACAGGGACGGGCTGAGGCCCGGATGGGCATCCACATATTCAACAAGGATTTTCTGAACTTCCTCCCCGTTTTCATAAAACGTCATTTCCCCGGGATACTGCATGCCGTTAAATCGCCGCCAATTGGAAAAAAGGACCTCTTCGCCCGTCACTCCCGGCGACACTCCTGCCCCGGATGCGACCAGGCGCACAGGTCTGAAGGTCTCCCGGTCGACCCACAACTGGGGGACGCTGATGTCCGGGTACTGCGCCCCGATGACGTAGTAAACCGTTTTGTCCAGTCGTCCCAGGCTGGAAACACGGACATCGATCCCCATGGATGCAAGCCGGCCCAGAAGGCTTCTCCCCCGGTCGTATGAAAACAGCTTTCCATAGCCGTAGAGCCAGTCAACCGACTCGGACACGAGGATATCGTCAACAATTGTAATTGAATGGGCCGGCGCCGAAATGTAGACCAGGTGCAGGTCGTGGCCTGTGGTGTCAACCCGGAACATGCCGGGGATGCGGTAATTCACCACCTGCTCATATACCGGGTTTATGAGGTAAGCCTGCGCCAGATTGGCGTCTTCCAGCTGGCGCGACACATGCAGCGCCTGTATCACCTGGTATTCAAGGGGAATCCTCATCCCGGCGACCATCTGCTCCAGGATATAGGGCGCGGGAAGGACATACCCGTAAGACGATGCCGGGCTGAAAACAGCCATGACCCCGACAAACAGCGCGGTAGCCCAGCGGGCCGGTTTTACCATGAATCTCATGCAGATCCACCTGCAAGCGGTTTTATGAAAGAAAAATGTTCGGCGCGATCCTGGCGCTGCTGCCCAGCTCTTCTTCGATGCGAATGAGTTGGTTGTACTTGGCCACGCGGTCGCTCCTGGACAATGACCCGGTTTTGATCTGACCGCCGGACACCCCCACCGCAAGGTCTGCGATAAAATGGTCCTCGGTTTCCCCGGACCGGTGGGAAATGATCGTTGCGTACCCGGCACTTTTGGCCATGTCAATCGTTTGAAGGGTTTCGGTAACGCTCCCGATCTGGTTGAGCTTGATCAGGATGGCGTTTGCCAGGCCCTCTTCGATGCCTTTTGAAAAAATAGCGGGGTTGGTGACGAACACGTCATCGCCGACCAGCTGCACCAGGCGGCCGAGTTTCTCCGTCATCAGGGGCCAGTTGTCCCAGTCCTGCTCCGCAAGTCCGTCCTCGATGGAGAAAATGGGATACCGGTCGATAAGATCGGCATAATAGTCGATCATCTCTGCGGCGCTCAACTGCCGGTTCTCAGATGCCAGTATATATTTTCCATCCTTGTAGAACTCGTTGGCAGCGGAATCCAGCGCGAGGCCGATATCGCTTCCCGGATTGTATCCCGCCTTTTCCACGGCCTCGATGATCACCTTGAGCGCTTCTTCATTGGAGCCCAGGTTGGGGGCAAACCCGCCTTCATCACCCACGGCGGTGACCATGTCCCGGCCGGCCAGAATTTTCTTCAGGCTATGGAACACTTCCGCGCCCATGCGAACGGCCTCGGCAAAGGTTTTGGCCCCTACCGGTATGACCATGAACTCCTGGATATCCAGGTTGTTTGCGGCATGAGACCCCCCGTTCACAATATTCATCATGGGGACCGGAAGGTATTTTGCAGTGATACCGCCCAGGTAGCGATACAGGGGCAGGCCGTAGGCATCGGCCGCCGCCCTTGCCGCCGCCATGGAAACGCCCAGGATCGCGTTGGCGCCCAGCTTGGATTTATTTTCGGTGCCGTCCAGCTCGATCATCGCCATATCGAGTTCATGCTGGTCGGACGCGTCCATGCCGACAACAGACGGCGCGATAAGGGTGTTGACGTTGTCAACTGCCTGGAGGACCCCTTTGCCGCCGTACCGCGTCGCGTCGCCGTCACGAAGCTCCAGCGCTTCACGGGCGCCCGTGGAAGCGCCTGAAGGGACCGCCGCCCGCCCTAACGCACCGCACTCCAGCAGCACATCGACTTCCAGGGTCGGGTTCCCCCGTGAATCCAGTATCTCTCTTGCCGTAATATCGATAATTTCTGTCATGGAATCCTCCAGGATGATAGTATTGAAAATACGGGCGTCCTCACCCGGTAAAACTTATTTATAACCTTGACGACTTCCCCGAAAACAATTTTCAGACGCTTTGTAAAAAAGCCAAGATCAAGGCGCGAGCAGTTATTGAAGAATTGATCGTACTTAGCCGTACGTGAGATTCTTCACGGATTGCTCGCAACGCAGATATTGGCTTTTTTACAAAGCCGTCAATCTGAACGATCATACGTATAGATGGCCTACCTGTCAAGCGACAGAAATT
>SKZX01000244.1 GCA_007127175.1 Desulfobacterales bacterium | reverse complement strand
TATAAGGGCGGTTTCCTCCGGAGTGTTGTTCAACCTTTCGGGGACAGGGTCGTATTTGCAGACCCCCCAGGGGACAGACTTCCAGTCTGTCTCCCGGGTCAAATCCTCTGCCTGCCATTTTATTGAAGGACAATTCCCCCCGGGTGGCACCGGGCATTGCCCTTGCAACTGCAGGGGAACGCTGATATCTCCATGGATCGCTTGAACGCGCCCTGTGATAAACGGCAAAGCCACAGGGCGCTTGTCCAAGCTTCGCCAGGAGCTGCAACCCCCTGCAATTGTTGCTGCGGGCAATACCCGGCCCCATCCGGGGGAAATTGATCAATTTTATAAGGGCGGTTTCCTCCGGAGTGCTGTTCAGCCTTTCGGGGACGGGGTCGTATTTGCAGACCCCCAGGGGACGGACTTCCAGTCTGCGTTTGAAGCCGCTGCCCACCATTGAAGAACCTCACGTACGGCTAAGCAAGATCCGTTGTTCAAAAATTGCTCGCGCCTGGATGTATTGGGTGATGTGAAACTTTATAGCCAAGTGATTTCGGGTTTGTTTCTGAGCGGCAGCCGGTGGTATTTGAATTTGGGGTAGCCGATCATCATGGCGCCGCAGCAGGTATGCTTAGCCGGCAGCGCCATGGCTTCCTTCAGGGGCGGCCAGAACAGGGCCGCTGCGCCAAAGTAGCCGGCCCAGCATGTGCCCAGGCTGAATCCTGCGGCCGCCAGTTCAAGATAGCTCAAGGCGATGGTGGCCGCTGTCTGGGCGGTTGGGTCGCTTTTGTTCCCGTGGGCAATAATGAGGTGGGGGGCGTTGCGGTTGACAGGGTCGATCCCGGCTTCCCATCCCAGGACCGCCCGGTCCAGGTGCAGCATTTCCGCCAGGGGCGATTTCTGCTCGATCAGGGAGCGCATCCAGTCGACGACATGGCCGGATAGCCGTGTCACGTCCTGCCGGTCATGCACGATCTTCCATTTGACGGGCTGGAGGTTGTGGCCGGAGGGCGCATAACGCGCCACTTCAACGATGCGCACCAGGGTGTCCCGGTCAACGGGCGTATCCTTGTAAACTCTTGTGGAGCGGCGGTTGCGAAGAAAATGTTCGGTCTGCTCCGGACCCGGAAGCCATTCATTTTTCACGGGTGGGCAGTCGGCGGCATCCATGCGTTCATGGTTCATGGCCCCATGGGGGCAAACAGCAACGCAGTGGCCGCAGCGGATGCAGATCTCCGCGCCTTCCGGCACCATTTCAGGGTAATGATCGGCTGATTTCTGGATGATGATCCGCGGCGGGCATACCGCAGCGCAGATACCGTCTTTTTTGCATTTTTCCGTGTCGATGTTCAGTAAAGACATGCTCGCTCCTTTTATAATGGAAGTCTGTCCCCTGGGGGGTTATGTAAATTCGATCCCGAAAAGACAAAAAAACTTTTTGGGGATATTGCCCTTTATGTCGTCCCTTCAGGACTCCGGGTTGTTTTTCGTTCGTTAACCGGTGGTTGAAACCACCGGCTTTATTATGTATCCCCTACGGGGAGGATCGGGTCACCCGTAAAGGTGAAAATTTTAACATTCCATAGGATGAATGGAAGGATTTCCCTTATACAAATGATCAATTTCAACCGGGTGGTGCCGGGTGTTGCCCGCAGCAACAATTGCAGGGGGTTGCTGATAGCTCCTGGCGAAGCGTGGACAAGCGCCCTGTGGCCTTGCAGTTCTTCACAGGGCGTGTTTGCGCGAGCCATGGTGATATCAGCGTTCTCCTGCAGTTGCCAGGGCAATGCCCGGTGCCACCCGTTTGAAATTGTCCTTTAATTCCCTTAATAAAATGGCAGGCAGGTGCTTCGACCCGGGAGACAGACTGGAAGTCTGTCCCCTGGAAGTTCTCCAAATTCGATCCCGATAGCGATTTCGATTTCGATTTCGATTATCTCAACAAAGAAATAATTTTGAGGCAGGTTTCTAAAAGAAATCCGGTTCCATGGCATAACCGAACGCCTTGAAATCCGCCTCGAACAGCCGGGCCACCGTTTCTGCGGTCTGCGCGGTGTAATATTCTCTCATGCGCCGGTTCGCATGGGTCTGGTTCGCCCTGGAAACCCGCACTTCGTGACGGCGGCCGTCAGCCCCATTCCCATGGATGCGGCCCAGGACGTATTCAAAATCATTGTCAAAATTTTCCAGCTTTCCGATAAAATCAAAATGATCAAGGGGAATCAAAAGCAGGTCGCTCTGGGGAGCCCAGTGGCCGTTTTCATACAATCCGCCTTCCGACAGGTACCTGCAGAAATCCGCGAACACGGGCACAGTTCCCGGCGCGGCAGCAAGGCCGGCCGGCTTGCGCTTGCCCTGGGCTATTTTGTCCAGGTACGCGGACAATGTCCGGGTATAGGGGTCCCGGACAAAAACGAACTTGAACAAATCCGCGAAACGGCCGACATCCGAACCGGTGAGGCTTGCCGGCGAGGGAAACGCGTGCTTGGCATTCGTCCCGGGAAGCCTGCCGCCAAAGCGCAGCTCAGCCAGGTTGGTCACGATGGTGGTATTGCCTGCTTTGCGAATCCGGTTGAAAAAAATGCCCAGGTCAAAATCGACCAGACCCCGCGAATCCGCGCTTGAAAGCGGCAGCTTGCCGCTGTAGGGATATTTTTGGTAAAACGGTGCGGCTTCGAGCTTGGTTGACGCGCGATTTTTTCGAAATGCCCGCATTTTTTGTAAAATCGTCATTAAGGCCACTCCCCAGGCATTCCCATAACAGTTCCGAGACAGTTCCGGTAACGATTATAAATGCCCCTGCCAGGTCAGGTTTTCAAATTGCGACTCAAAAATTCCGCAAACCCAGACCTCTCATGGGCATAGGCGTCGTCAAAGGTCGCCGTGTCCCGGTAATGGATCAGGTCCCGGACCACCTTGAGCATGTCCGGGCCGGCCTCGCAGATGTCGGCGGCGATTTCCATGGCACGGGGCAGCAGGCGTTCCGGCGGCACCACTTCGTTGACCAAACCCCACTCGTATGCGGTTTTGGCGTCGATAAACCGGCAGGAAAAGGACATCTGGCGTGCCCGGCGGCGGCCCACAGCCTGCTGGAGCAGCTGCGTCATGCCCCAGCCCGGGTGGATGCCGACCCGGGCGTGGGTGTCGGCAAAGGAAGCGGCCTCGGATGCGATCAGGAAGTCGCAGTTCAGTGCCATTTCAAATCCGCCGGTAATGGCGTGCCCGTTGACGGCGCCGATAATCGGCTTGCCGCAGGCCTGAAACAGGTCGGGCAGGTCCGACCCGTCGCCGCGCGGGTCAAACAGGTTTTCCGTGAGCAGGATATCCAGGTCGAGCCCGGAGCAGAAAGACTTGCCGTTTCCGGTCAGGACGGCCGCCCGGATGGCATCGTCTTTGGCGACGGTGTCCAGGCAGTCGTACAGGTGAACCAGCAGCGCCTGGTTGATGGCGTTGCGGCGTTCGGGCCGGTTCAGGGTGATCACGGCCACCCGGTTTTCAACGGAAAAAAGTACGGGTTCGGTCATTGTGTGTTGTTCTCCTTGTTGTCAGGTAATTGAAGGACAATTTCAACCGGTTGATGCCGGGTGTTGCCCTGGCAACTGCAGGAGAACGCTGATATCTCCATGGCTCGCGCAAACGCGCCCTGTGATAAACGGCAAGGCCACAGGGCGCTTGACCGCGCTTCGCCAGGATCAGCAACCCCCTGCAATTGTTGCCAGGGCAACACCCGGCACCAACCGGTTGAAATTGATCATTTTAAAAAAACCGAATCTGAACCGGAAAGGCCATAGTAACCCATCACCACGAAATATCAAACCGGAAAAATGACAATAGCAACGCCAGAAGCAATTCACAGGTGGTCGTTGATCATAGCCGGCAGTTTCATGCAATGCTTGGTCAGGGGGGATTGATTTCAACCCGGGAGACTGAATTGAATTCCGTCCCCTGGGGATTGAACCCTCTCCAGGGGACAGACTTCCAGTCTGTCTCCCGGGTCAAAATCAATCGCCTCAAGAAACCAAACGGGTTTTCGACCCCCTTAAACGACCGTACCGGTTCAGGGGTTTTTGCTGAATCGGGGGGACAGACTTGAAGTCTGTCCCCCGGGGTCCTGAGGATCCGACCCCGATACCGACCCGGACCCGGACCCCAACCCCAACCCCGAAAAAAACAAGTGGTTAAGCATTTGAATATGTTTTATCCCCGGAGGGGATGAATATTGTAGCCGGTGGTTTCAACCACCGGTCAGGTGTTATCATTAGAAAACAGAGTCCTGAAGGGACGACACATATCTTTCACCGGCGCGCATCATATGCCGCCCCTTCAGGGCTCAGGTTTTTTATTGCCCACTTTACCGGTGGTTGAAACCACCGGCTATAATACGTATCCCCTCCGGGGATTTCTGTAAACCCTTGGGTATATCTGCAATCAAATACCAACCGTCATCCGGCTGTAATGTTTCCCCCTCTGGGGATTTTCATGTATCACCCGAAAAATAGTGCCGCCGCCGCCTGCACCCATTAACCCCTCCGGGGATAACCTGAATTATCCGGACTAAAAGGCCGCCAGTACCATTTTTTGATACGCATGTATTTGTCCGCGACCCACTCCGGCGCCTCGGCAAACAGGGAGTATAGCGAGGGCACCACCAGCAGGGTCAGGATCGTGGCCAGCATCAGCCCGAAAATCACGACAATGGACAAGGATTGCCAGTACTGGGCCGTCTCGCTCACCCATGCGATGCGCATATGCCTGAAATCAAATGAGATACCTGTAACCATGGGGATCAGCCCCAGGGTCGTGGTGATCGCCGTGAGCATGACGGGCCTGAGCCGTGTGGCCCCCGCGCTGACGATGGCCTCCTGGAGCGCCATGCCCCGGGCCCGCAGTTTATTGGTATAATCAATGAGCACGATGGCGTTGTTGACCACCACCCCGGCCAGGGATATCACCCCCACGCCGGTCATGATGATCCCGAAGGGGAATCGCATGACCGCAAGGCCTAGGTAAACCCCGCCCAGGGAAAGGACGACCGAAACCATGATGATGATGGGCTGGCTCACGGAGTTGAACTGGGTGACCAGGACCAGGAAGATCAGGAACAGCGCGATCAGCAGGGCCCGGCTTAAAAATTCTTTC
>SKZX01000194.1 GCA_007127175.1 Desulfobacterales bacterium | reverse complement strand
GCGAAAAAAATCCGCGGGGTTTCAAAGTTGCTTCGGGTACTCCGAAAAACAGTTGCTTTTTTATTCCTTTGCCTTAAGCGCCTCGAGTTCTTTTCTGAGCGCCTCGTTTTCCTTTTTCAACTGGGCGACATCTTCCGCTCCGCCGCCTGCCATTACTGGTTCCACGGGGGTTTCCTTCTGCCAGGTATCTTTCAGCTCATCAAACCCCAGGTACAGGGCGAGGCAGCCACCAAGGAGCAGCATCACAGGAATGGCACCGGCCAGAAGCGCCAGAAATTCAGAAAACCAAACCGCCAGACCGATCACACCGATTACGGCTGCTATAGCACCGCCAACTAAAGTCTTCATAAAGCCACGTCCTCCTTTAAATTAAATATTCATCCGATCAATCTATAATCAGGGAGTTCCCAGAGGGGGGATACATACTTGTTTAACGTTCGAATATGTCGTTTCATCTAACACAACCAGGACGGTAAAGCAAGGAAAAATGGCGGATAAAAAACGAACGCATGGGTTAAATTTCCCTTGCTTCACGGTTGAACCTTGCAATTATGAATTCCCGTTGGTATTGTAACCAGCGTTGACAAGCATTATATTTTTTTTATGAGATGCTGGCACAAATGGCAGACAAATGGCAGAAAAAGGATAACGACCGGTACCGGCTGTCAAGTTGTGCGAAAAGGACGGTGTGGTTCTGGGAAAATAGCGGTGCCTGTCTGAGCGATTGAATAAACAGGTTTTTACAAATCCATCGCCTGCAACCGAAAAAAAGCGTACATATCATGTCTCTCTTCAAACGGCCCATGCCAAAGAAAAGACCATCGGAAACGCCTGAAGTGAACGATGAAACGGAAAAATCCCGGGATGAAAGGCCATTTTTTTCCTGTATGCCGGCAAAAAAAGGGTTTTTCACCGGTCTTCTCCTCAAAGCCCTGTTTTTCCGGATCAAGCTTGACCCATCACTGATAAAAGCCCTTAAAAACCTGGAAAAAAAAGGCATCGTGGTATTTGTCAACAAATACAAAAGCAAGTTTGATTTTCTGTTTTACCACACGCGCCTCAGCCATGAAAAACTGCCCTTCCCCGCTGTCGGATTTGATTACCGGCTTGTTTTCCTGCAGCCGTTCCGCCGGATTGTCAAAGGGCTCCTGTTCTATATTCACCATTTTTATAAACACCGCAGATTGCCTGATCCCTACACCTCCCATTTTTACAAAAACAGCCTTATGGACGGCAAGTCCGGAATGGTTTCCCTGATCGAGGAAAAGGGATTTTACAGGCGGCTGGTGGAATCCAGGACCGATCCCGTCGACTATCTTGTGGAAATGCAGAAAACCATTAACGCGCCCATATATCTCGTTCCCCA
Source organism: Desulfobacterales bacterium (assembly GCA_007127175.1). Classification (GTDB taxonomy): domain Bacteria; phylum Desulfobacterota; class Desulfobacteria; order Desulfobacterales; family Desulfosalsimonadaceae; genus B1SED10-16. The sequence goes on along the minus strand of SKZX01000194.1, from coordinate 3,769 downwards.
GCTCATACTGTATGACAAGACGCCCCAGTCAAAGCAATTGCCCGTAATCGATCTCCTGTTCGGCACCAAGGAGCGCCCGGGAAGGCTCAGGCGCCTTTACATGATCCTCAAAAACCCGAAAAAAATCATCATTGAGGCGGCCGAACCCGTCAACCTCATGGAATACCTTGATAAGGACAGCATCCGGGAGCTCAGCCAGAAGAACCAGGTCGTTTACCTGCGCCGTCACCTGCTTGAGCAGATCAACCGGCAGCGGCAGGCCATCACCGGACCGGCACTGAAATCAAGAGAAGAGATCATGGAGGAGGTGCTGACCAACCCGGAAATGCAGAAAGCCATCGTTTCTTATGCCGCCGAATACCAGAAACCGGTACCGGAAGCCCAGAAGGAAGCCGCAGGCATAATCGATGAAATCGCATCCAATTACAATCAGCGGATTGTGAACCTTTTCGATATCACCCTGCGATGGACCATGAAGATGATGTTTGACGGGATGGTGATCGACTATGACGGGTTGAACCGCGTCAAACAGCATTCCCAGAAGGGGCCCATTGTATTGATCCCCTGCCACAAAAGCCATCTGGACTACCTCATCCTGTCATACGTGTTTTATCACAACAACATGCCGGTCCCTCACATCGCCGCGGGTAAAAACCTGTCGTTCTGGCCCCTTGGCCCCATATTCCGGGGAGGGGGCGCGTTTTTTCTCAGGCGGACCTTTAAGGGGGACCCGCTTTACCCGAAAATATTTTCAGCCTACCTTTACAGAATACTGGATGAAGGATTCCACGTGGAGTTCTTTATTGAAGGCGGAAGAAGCCGGACGGGCAAACTCCTTTCACCCAAAATCGGTTTTCTGTCGCTGCTATGGGAGGCTTACCTGAAAAGCAACTGGGATGATATGTTTTTCGTGCCGGTTTACATTGGATATGACCGGGTCCTTGAGGAAAAGGCATATATTCACGAACTCGGCGGGGGTAAAAAGATCCCCGAAAACCTGAAAAACATCTTTAAAGCCCGAAAATTATTAAGCAAAAAATATGGAAAAATTTATATCAACTTTGAAGCGCCGTTTTCGCTGAAAACGTATTTCGAGCAGAGAAACGTTGACTTCAGTAAACTCTCCACGGATGAACAAAAAAATACGTGTTATCATTTCGGGGAAAAAATTATCAGCGCCATCAACGGTCAATCCGTTATCACGCCTTACGCAATCGTCGCCGGGGCGCTTCTCAACTGCTCGCGCAAGCGGATTTACTACCGGCAGTTGATGGAGACCGTTGAAACATATATGAATTACCTCGTGAACCGGCGCACCAAGCTGGCAGACACCCTTTTCATCGACCGGCAAAGCAGCATTGACTACGTCATGGACACTTTTGCCGCAAACAAGTATATTGACCGCAGCGCAACCCATAAAAATGCATTCCCGCCGCCGAACCCAATCATCAAGGTCCACGACAGCAAGCGGCCCAACCTCGAATACTATAAAAACAACGGGGTCATACACTTCATACCCGGCGCATACACGGCCCTTTCCATCCTGGCACTCGACGCCTTTCAATTTCAGACAGCCGCCATTCACCCGCACTACGCCTTTTTAAGGGAATTTTTTCAGCTGGAGTTCATATTCGACCCCGATGACCCCGTTGAAACCGCCGTCCGGAAAAACATCAAGGCCTTTATCGACGATGCCATACTCATGCCGCACCCCGTCATGCCGGACACATACAACCTGACTTCATCGGGTTTTCGGAAACTGCAGCTGTTTGCGGAGTTTCTGGCGCCTTACTTCGATGCGTACTGGGTGGTTTTGAATTTTTTTATCCGCTATACCAACAAGTCCATATTCGATATCAAGGACCCTGTGAAGAAAATCCAGAACATGGGAAACCGGATGTACAAGCGCCAGGAAATCACCCGGAGCGAGGGGCTTTCCAGGATCAACTACAAGAATGCGGTGTCCTATTTTACCGGCCATGGCCTCGTCAACCCCGAAACGGACAGGGAAAAACTGGACTTTTTTATTGAAAAAGTCCAGTTTTACATGCGTCTTTTACCGCATTGACCGGATGGGTGAGCAGCAGCATGAAAGCGCTTGTATTGTCGGCCGGATTTGGCACCCGCCTGAATCCCCATAGCCTTGAGGTCCCCAAGCCGCTGTTTCCCGTTTGCGGCCGCCCCATCATCGACATCATCATCTGCAGGCTCATCCGCGCCGGGGTCACCGGAATCGCTATCAACACGCATTACAAGGCGGATTTGATCGCCTCTTTTCTCACGCAACAGCACTACGGCGCAGAAATCGATATCCGCTTTGAGCCCCGCCTCCTGGGAACAGGGGGGGCTGTTGGCAGTTTTTCGGATTTTTTATCGGACGCGCCGTTTATCGTCATCAACAGCGACGTGCTCACCGATATCGATTTCCGGACCGTATACGGTTCCCATACGGCCGGCCCGTTTCCGGCAACCATGGTTATGCACGACCACCCGCTTTTCAACAAGGTATCGGTGAGCGGCGACGGCCGGGTCCACGGGTTTTCCGGAAAAGTGCAAAATGACCATCAACTGCTCGCGTTCACCGGCATCTCGATCATCAGCCCGGCCATATACGCCTATATCGCGCCAGGGGAAGCCTGCTGCATCATCGATGTCTACCGTCGGATGATCCGGGCGGGGGAAACAATCGCCGCCCATATCGTTTCAGGCCATTACTGGAACGACCTTGGGACGCCTGAACGCTACCGGGACGCGGTGGCCGACCACATGGTCCCCCGGGTATTTGAAACCATTTACGGAAAACCGGGACCAACGAAGTTTCACAGAAAAAAACTGGCGGGCGACGGATCAGACCGGAAATGGTACCGGGTAACCGGGAACGGACACTCTCTTGTCATGGCGGACCACGGTATTCACGCCGGCCATGAAACGGCCCAGGTCGATGCCTTTGTCGCCATCGGCCGGCACCTGGCACAGGCCGGCATCCCGGTGCCGGAAATTTTTGATGCGGACCGCTTTTCAGGCCTTGTCCTGATGCAGGACCTTGGAGACACGGCCCTGCAGGATGTTGCGGGCGGCCCGAACGTTCTTCACCATTACCGGCGCGTCATCGATATACTGGTCCAGATGTCGGTTATGGGGAAAAGCGGTTTTGACCCGGCATGGGCCTACGAGGGGCCGTCCTATGACAGGCAGGTGATTATCGAAAGGGAGTGCCGGTATTTTACAGGATCCTTTTTAAAAGGGTACCTGGGTTTTGATGCTTTTCCGGGTGCCGCACTTGCGGACTGCTTTGAACACCTGGCGGCATCCATTGCTGCAAACGGGTATGACGGCCTCATGCACCGCGATTTTCAGTCGAGAAACATCATGGTGGCAAACGGGGCCTGTTATGTCATTGATTTCCAGGGGGCCCGGTTCGGTCCGGTCCAGTATGACCTTGCCGCGCTCCTGTCAGACCCGTATGTCGGCCTGGACCGAGATGTGCGGGAGTCGCTGCTTGACCATGCGGCAGACGCCATGGCGGATCATCCGGGGACGAACAGCCTGGATCGCGCCCGGTTTATCCGGGGTTACCGCTATTGCTGCATATCCCGGTTGATGCAGGCGCTCGGCGCCTTCGGCTTTCTGAGCCGGGTCAAGCAAAAAAAATGGTTTGAGCAATATATTCCCACTGCCCTTGAAACCCTGGAAGCGGAACTGAAACGACTTCCGGACACCTGCGGCGACAGTCGCCTGGCCGCACTTTCCGAAACCGTTTCTTCAGCAG
>SKZX01000326.1 GCA_007127175.1 Desulfobacterales bacterium | reverse complement strand
TTTCCCGTGGAAGCGGCCCGCCGGAGCTGGTGCCGCCTCAGCGCCAGTTCCGCTGAGGGCAGGCTGTTTTCCATGGTAAACAGCCGGTCCACCCCTATGATCGAAAACAGGCGGCGCACGCTTCCTTTCATGCCGCAGGCGATCAGGATGCAGCCGCTGCCCGATACATGCCGGTGGATTTTTACAAGGAGGCGGATGCCGGCACTGTCTATGAAATCAAGATCCGCAAGGTTTAAGATAACATCCTTGCCCGAAGCCTGGTCCATCAGTGTCTCTGCATTAATATCCATGACCTCTGCGGCATCGAGCTTGCCGTAGAAATGAAAGACCACGGCATTGCTGCGGATTAACGCAAGATAGTAAAAGGAAGCCGCGGCAATGCGCTGCTTGACCGTTTCAACCACGTCAAACACACTGTTCATGATTCGATTTTCAAAAAAATCGATTGTTTTTGTCAATTTGAAAAAATAATGGGTTTTTGGCTTGACCCCTGTGAGAAAGACTTCCCGGTTTTCCGCCGATGATGCCCTGCAGATGCCCATGATCAAGCCAAGCCCCGAGGAATCCATGAAATTGACGCGGGAGAAGTCAAGGATGATTTTCGGTGCTATTTGAGACATCTTTCTTATTCTCAGGCGGATGTCCTCCGCGACAGAGGCATCCAGAGGATCCGGCATGGAGATGATCCGGATCGATAAACCCCTGGCCGTTTTCGGTACGGCGCTTTTTACGGCCGGAAGCGTTGACGGTTGGTGGCGGAAATTAAATACGGCCTGGTTGTATTTCTGATAGATGACAAGGGGGAATACCAGCAGAATAAGTAATATGTGCCGATAATTCAGGCGCAGCAATAAACCGGAAGAGAACGCTTTTTGCAGGGGGGATGAAATGCCTTCACCCGGATTCGGTCGGGTGCTGCGGTTTTTCGCCGCGGCCTGCAAAATTTCCCTGTTACCTGAAATTAGAAGCCTGACGGGTACATGAATGCGGTTTTTCGATCCTTCGAACCACATCGCCAGGCCCGGGTCGCTGATGTCGATAATCAGAAAATCGATGCCGGCGCTGCTTATTTCTTCAGCCATCGATTCGAGGGGCACTGTCTTTGTGGTTGCGCGTCCAGGCGCCCGGTTATCCGGTTCGCTGTCTTTGGGCGCTGCATCCCCGGTAATAGGGCTTTCGTCCGGTCGGGTCAGAAAAAGCCATGTGTACAGGGCGTTTGTTTCTGGAAGGGTTTTTTCCGGGGCGCATTTTTGAATGAGCAAAGCGGTTTTTCCCGTTGATGCGGCGGTTTCCAGAAAGTGGTGGAAAAGTTCAGGCGCGGAAATCCGTTTTTTCAGCTTGAAGCCCAGTATCCGGGACGCCCATGCCACCGGAAGGCCGATGGGGATCATCAGGTCGGCATTGCGCGCCGTGTTCATGAGATCGCCGCTGTTATTATTTTCGCACCCCCCGGTTTCGTCGTCCGGCCGGGATTGACGGGATGCCCGAAGGTGCATCACGGTTTCGGCGTTGACGGCAACGGCTGTGCGCGGGCGACCGTCCTTATCGTAAGCCTTGACCATGCCAAAAAGGTGGGAAAGGCTTTCTTCAAGGTCCAGGTTGTCTATTGGAACGCCAAGTATGACGAAGGAGTCGCTGCTCATGTGTTTGTTTGTCTTTTTATTGTCCGTGGGCAAGGGTTGCTGTCAAGGTTGTTCAGACAAAATGAATTGAAGGCGCGTGCAGTTTTTTCCATGGGTTTCATCCCGGTAATAAATGATTTCGTCAACTGTTTGTGAAATAATATAGCAGCCCCTGCCGTTTTCCCGGCTGCCATCAAGCACGGGAACGGGTACATCGGCCGGGTCGAAAGGATTCCCCTGGTCGCGGAATTCAATTTCCAGTAAAGCGTCGTATGCCCGGGCCATGATTTCTATTGTCTGGCCGGTTTTGAGTTGGTAGGCATGCTTGATGATATTGGCGAAGACCTCTACCGCCGCGATTTCAATCCCGGCCAACAGCTCTTCTTCTGGCGGTTTTGGCAAAAGGGTGCAGAAGCGGGCGACAAACGCCCTCACGTCGGAGATTTTTTGAAGGTCGCTGTCTATTTCAAGCGTGTCACATTGCTTCGGAAAATGATGCCCTGCAGCCTCAGTTATGCGCACGGCAACGCAGGTAACATCGTCCCGGAAAACGTCCGTTCCCGTGAAATCCGTCAGTTTTTCGCGTATCCCGTCGGCCAGCGCCTTTGGGGGGAGATGGGCATGCGCCTGGATGTAGGCCACCAGGCGGGACTCGTCAAAGAGTTCGCCTTCCATATTTTTGGCCTCTGTTACACCGTCCGAGTAAAAAAGGAAAAAGTCGCCGGGGGCAAAATCTACCTGAAACTGCATGAAACCCCTGGATTCTGGAAAGCCCAGGGGCATGTTCGCGCCGCGAAGCAGGTTGACCGTTTTTTCCGCATACCGGTAATGAATGGTACGGACATGGCCGCAATCCACAAAGACAAAGCGGTTTTTTCCCAGGTCGAAGCGCCCGTAGCAAAGCGTCACGAACGTTTCGAACCGCTCCATCTGTGAAATCATGTGATCATGGACGGCGTTGACGATAAAACCGGGCTCCGGCAATAGAGCGGCCGGGCCGTTCGTGGCGGCCTCGTTTAACACTTTCAGGAAGGCACTTTTCAACGCAGCCCCGATGAACGCCGCCATAATGCCTTTTCCCATCACATCTGCCACAACGATATCCAGAATTCGCGGGTTTTGCCGGATGAAATCGATAAAATCCCCGTCTATCTGCTGGGAGGGTATGGTGATATGGGCAATGTCCAGCCCGTTGAAATTTTCAGGCGGGTGTCCCAGCAGCAGGGACTGTTGTATCTGGGATGCGACAAATAACTGGTACCCGCGCTCATGCAACAGTTTCTGTTCGGTTTCCCTGAGCTTTCGCGACTGGGCGAAGGTATTGGCGGCTTTTTCCACAAGGGCGATGAGCTGTTTCGCATTGAACGGCTTGGTCACGTAATCCAGGGCACCCTGCTTCATGGCTTCCACGGCGTTGGCCACATTGTCGCTTGCGGTCAGCATGATGGGGGAAAGGTCCGGGAATTGTTTTCTGATGTGACGAAGGCACCCCATGCCGTCGATATCGGGCATCTTAAGATCCACCACCGCGGCTGAGATGTCGTCTGAAAGCCGGTTAATGGCTTCCCGTCCGTTTTTAGCTGAAATAACAATGAATCCCGCCTGCTCCAGTTTTTTGCGCAAAAGCAGCCGGGTCCCGGGGTCGTCATCGGCGATGAGCACCCTGACCGGCTCCCGGACGGTTTCGGGTTTTTCCGCCATCGCGGCCGCACCCAGTGCGTTTGGGTCGTTCATGGCATTCACGATCAGTCTTTCATGTTTTTGGACTCACCGCCGGGAAGCCCGAGCTCCCTCGCGCGCAGAACGCGCCGCAGCAGCTTGCCGCTCAAGGTCCTTGGCAGTGATTCGATAAATTCCACTTCTTCAACAACCAGGTCCGCAGCAAGGTTTCCCTTGAGAAAGGCCTTTATTTCATAAGAGAGCCGGGTTGACGGTATATGCCCGGGGGCAGGAAGGATAAAAGCCTTCAGGTGTGCGTCCCCCGCACCCGAATGCGCCCCTTTGGCGATTACCGCCGCTTCGGCCACCGCCGGGTGCATGCACAGCAGTTGTTCGATCTCAAAGGGCCCGATCAGCTTGTTGTCGGCGGTTTTTAACAGGTCATCGTACCTGCCGTGATGGTAAAAATACCCTTGCTCATCTTCAAGGGCGATGTCGCCGGTCAAAAACCATCCGCTCTCCGAAAAATAGGCGCCATACCGGTCCGGATCGCTGAAAATGCCTGCCATCATTCCAGGCCAGCCCGGCCCTAACGCCAGCTCCCCGATGGATAAAGGGGGCAGCGGACGCCCTTCTTCATCCAGGATGGCGGCTCTCATGCCGGGCAGGGGGCGTCCCATGGAACCCGGTTTGATGTCCAGACCGGGAATATTGGCAATGCAGGCGACGCCTGTTTCCGTCATCCACCAGCTGTCATGGGGGGTGCGCTTCAAATGCGCCCGGCACCAGTAAATGAAATCCGGAACGAGCGGCGCCCCCACCGTTGCAATATGTTTGAGGGCGGAAAGGTCATAGCGGGCCGGCAGGTCGTCCCCCGCAGCCATCAGGTTTGCAAGCACCCGGGGGGTGGTGTACCATACCGATACCCGGTTTTTTTCGAGAATATGGTACCGGTCCGCCGCGGAAAAGGCGTCCCCCGCCATGACGCTCGTTATCCCGTGCAGCCACGGCGCATATGCCCCGTAAACGGTGCCGGTTACCCATGCCGGGTCGGCCTCCGCCCAGAGAATGGTGTCCGGTTTCAGGTCCAGCACCCAATAAGCCGTCTGGTGTATGCCCGCCATATCGCCGTGCGCATGGACAATCCCTTTTGGCGGCCGGGTGGCGCCGGATGTAAATATCATGTAGAGCGGGGTGTGCCTGGGAAAAAGCGAAACAGCCCTGTCTGAAGGCATTTTTGCCGCCATGTCCCCGGCGATGACCTCATTGGGAAACAGCCCCGGCGCCGGACCCTTCCGGAGAAACAGGACGTCGAACCCGGCAGCGTCCGCCTGGGGCAGTTTTTCCGCCAGATCCGGCGTGGTCAGCACCCCCCTGGGGCTGATCCCCTGGACGCGGACTTCGACTTCATGCAGGGTCGAAGTCGGAAAAACAGGGCAGAAGATGACCCCTGTGCGCGCACAGGCTGCCATGACAAACCATGTTTCCGGGCATGCCGGCATGAATACCATGAGCCGGTCCCCCTTGACAAAACCGCATGCGTCGAGCATCCGGGCCCATTGGCAGGAGCCGTCCTTCAGCTGTCCGTATGTCAGCGTCTGCCGGTTATTCCCGGAATCGAAAACAAGTGCGGGGTGGTTTCGGGTCTCCGGGTTGTCCGCCCAACGGTCGATGGACGCCCTGACGATGTTGCATTGGTCAAGGCCATCCGGGAAAAAGGGCTTCTCAGCCGCTTCCCAGGAGAAAGACGCGCGTGCTTTGTCGTAATGGGACAAATTCGCTGTATCCGGGTTTTGCGCGGGTATCCTGGCTTTTATCATCTCAGAGAATCCCGTATGGCTGATGTGTCATCCTGATTTTTTCAACGAGGCCCACAAGGCCTGGGGGCGCGGTATC
>SKZX01000214.1 GCA_007127175.1 Desulfobacterales bacterium | reverse complement strand
TGAAACCACCGGTATGGCGTTGGGACAATTAATGCCCCGGAGGGGCATGGACGTATAGCCGGTGGTTTCAACCACCGGTATGGGCATGGGCATTTAAAACACAAAGTCCTGAAGGGACGATACCAATATATGTCGTCCCTTCAGGACTCCGTTTTGTTTTGGGTCAATTAACCGGTGGTTGAAACCACCGGCTGTATTATTTATCCCCTCCGGGGATGATGCGACGTCAGTGTCCCAAAAAATCCCGAACTGCCGGTTGGAAGAGCTGGATTGCGGACATTTCGACGTGTACACAGATGCCATGTTCGAGGCGAACATGGCGATACAGGAACAGTTCCTGAAAGGGGTACTGTAAGTTTATTTCCCCACGCTTTCTGCAATCCAGGTGATAAAATCGGGATTGCCGTTGGAGATCGGCAGGCTGATGATGCACGGCACTTCATAGCTGTGAAGGGACTTCACGGTTTCAACCAGTTCCGGAATCCGGTCGGCCGTTGTCTTGGCGATAAACGCGACTTCCGTTTCCTGGGCCACTTCTCCCTCCCACATGAAAATCGAGTCCACGCTGCCAAAAATATTGACGCAAGCCGCAAGCTTTGAATCGATGAGCCTGCGCCCGATCATAACCGCCTCTTCCCTGTCTTTCGCGGTCATATAGACCCAGTTTGCATTGTGTGACACGGCTACCTCCGGGAAATTGTTGTTTATCCGTCGCTGATCGTTGTCTTCCGAAAAACCCGCTGCGGTTTTCAGGCCACGTCGTTCGGGTAGCCGTTGAAAAATTCAAGGGCTATAGCCAATACTTCATGAGGTTTTTCCATGGGGATCAGGTGTCCGGCATCCGGAACCAACATGTAACGGCCGTCCGGAAACGTTGCAGCGGCTTTGACCAGGTCGATATAGGCCCTGTTCTCCGATTTCTCGCCCTCCAGCACCAGCACCGGGCAGTCGATTTCCGGAATCAGCGGCCATGGGTTCATCGCCATCGAACCCATGAAAAGGGATGCTTCATGCCGGGGCTGACACGCCAGTGTATAACCGCCCTCATCAACGGGCACAATGGCATGCGCCTGGTACAAATCGAGCATCTCCTTGTCCCAGGTCTTAAAAAAAGCCTTAGCCGCAAGGTATTTCCCCACAGCCGCTTCGTCCTCCCAGTAATTGCGCCTTTTTATGGACTTGCCCGCAAGGGGGTGATCATTGACGCCGATGGAAAGCCCATACACCTCTTCCGGCAAAAGGATCGGCTCGATCAGGACCATTTTGGAAAACTCAAGCGCATAAGCACCGTTTGCGATCGTCAGCACCGTCCCCCCCATTGAATGCCCTACTGCAAAAGGCCTTTCAATGCTGAGGCACCGGCAGAAGGCCGCCACATCCCCTGCAAGCTGCAGCCAGCTCAGGCCGCCGGTTTCCGGGTCTGCCTGGCGATGGGAGCAGAAATACGGGGCGGAAACGGTGTAATCATTGGCAAGCGCCCTTGCAATGGGGTGCCACATCCAGGGCAAAAAGCCCGTGGCATGCATAAGCAGCAAGGGCGGCCCGCCGCGCCCCCAGGCAAGGTAGCGGATAGCGGCATCACCGATATCAGCGGTATGCGCTTCAGGTTTGATATCACCTGCTGTCCGGTCCATTCCGTTCATTTCCAGTACTATTTGTTCAATTCAGGGGGCCGGCGTTCCGGCACCATCACATGAGGAATCGCCCCTTCGTTCCATTCCCTCGAAACATACAGGCCGCAGTAACAGCTGCCGTATTCCTTTACGTCAGGCTCACGGTAAATGCACGGACAGATGATATCCTTGTCGGATTCGTAGTCCCCGGAGGAAAGGCGGCAGGGGCAGGCCATGTATCCCTCCCGGTCCTTTTTGGTCAAGAGACCGCCTATCAGCTCCAGCACCAACTCCTTGTCCCGGTTGAAAAAATACCCCTTGGGCTCCTGTACTTTTTTCAGTTTTTCAAACAGTTCCTCGGGCGTCATGATAATCCCAGAGCCTCCTTGATCTTGTCTTCATGGTGGCCCACGATAACCTGCTCCCCGATCTTGATGGTGGGAAACGAACACTTGGGATTGAGCTTCTTGACGTCTTCCAGAACCGGCTGCCGCTCCTCGGCGCCAAGCTGGTCCACATCGACGAAATCATATTCAACATTGATCTCGTTGAGGAACTTCTTCACAAGCTTGCAATGCCCGCAGGTACTCAACGTATAGATCATGACCGCAGGATGATGCGTCATCTCACTCTCCTTGGTTTATGGTTTTCAGAACAACGATTCCTGTTTATATTGAGTAAAGCATTAAGATTAATAATATAGGTCTAATCCGCCTGTCAATCAAACTGTTTTTCAGGATCAGGCCGTGCCTGTATGAAATACAATACTTTCTTGCGGAGAACGTCAATTGAGGCTGCCAACACAACAGGAATACGGAAAACTGGCGATTGCCGTCCTTGTCCTGCTGGCACTGGCGATATTTTTCAAGTTCGAACTCTATCGCCACCTTAACCTGCAAAGCCTGAAGGGTTACCAAATTATGCTGGCCGACATGTATGCCAGGCATCCGTTCGTGACAATGACGGGTTACCTGGCACTCTATATCAGTGTTGCGGCAGTTTCCCTGCCGTTCATAATCGTGATGTCCATCGCGGGGGGCGCTATTTTCGGGCTCGTGCCCGGCGTCATTGCCGCTTCCTTTGCCAATGCCATTGGCGGCACCCTTTCTTTTCTTGCCGCACGGTTTCTCTTCAGGGACGACGTTCAGCGGCGCTTTGCGGGCAGCCTTAAAACCATCAACCGGGAAGTCGAAAGAGACGGCGCCTTTTACCTGCTCACCCTTCGGCTGGTTCCCGCATTCCCCTATTTTCTCATCAACATTCTCATGGCGCTGACCCCCATCAAGACGCGTCTTTTTTATATCGTCACCCAGGCGGCTATGCTGCCCAGCACCATTATTTATGTAAATGCCGGCACGCAGCTTGCCGCCATAGAGTCCGCGGACGACATCTTTTCCTTTGGCCTGATTGCATCCTTTGCCCTGCTCGGCCTATCTCCCTGGATAGCGAAAGGCCTTGCCGCCGCTGTGCGGCTGATGCTGAAAAGCAACCGGTACCCAAAACAATAAAAGAATAGATTGCCTTGCTCCGGTCCCTTTTCCATGCTAATCAGTTAACGGTTTCGTAAATAGCCCAAAATCAGCGTTGCGAGCAATCTCTGCAGAATCTTATGTACGGCCAAGCTGGCTCAATTCTTCAAAAATTGTTCGCACCTGAATCTTGAACGTTTTACAAAGCCGTCTGAAAACGACTTTTACGGGTTCATCAATCCGTTTAACCCATTCAATTCCGATAATATTCTTTTTCCACTGATATTAGGGCGGTATTCAATGATCTTCACCCTGATCGGCGGCATCGGGTTGTTCCTTCTGGGCATGACGCTTCTGACCGACGGGCTCAAGGCTGTTGCGGGCGGGGCACTGCGAAAGGTCCTTTCCAGGTTTGTCCAGGGCCCCCTTACAGCCCTGGGCTCCGGGACAATGGTAACGGTCCTGGTCCAGTCTTCCAGCGCCACCACCCTTGCCACCATCGGTTTCGTGAGCGCGGGTCTGCTGACGTTCCCACAAACCATCGGGGTGCTGCTCGGCGCGAAGCTGGGGACAACCAGCACGGGCTGGATCGTTTCTTCCCTCGGCCTGAAGTTCAGTATTACGGGCCTGGCCCTGCCGGTAATCGGGGTGGGCGCACTCATGCGACTTTTGGGACGGAGAAAAATCCAGCACATCGGCTTGGCGCTGGCGGGCTTCGGGCTCATATTCGTCGGTATCGACACGCTGCAGGCCGCAATGGGCGATGTGGCCGAACGCATCGACCCCAGCCGTTTTCCCGGTGCAAGCTTTGCCGGGGGACTCCTTCTTGCGGCCATCGGGATACTGATGACAGTGGTCATGCAATCATCGAGCGCCGCAGTGGCAACAACGCTAACGGCGCTGCATTCAGGGGCCATTGATCTCAACCAGGCGGCCTGCCTGGTCATCGGCCAGAACGCCGGCACCGCGATCACGGCGGCGATCGCCATCATCGGCGCATCAACTGCGGCAGTGCGGACGGGTATCGCCTATATCCTGTTCAGTACACTGATCGGCATTATCGCCTTTTTCCTGCTCCCCTGGTTTTTGCTGTACGCGCCGATGCTGTCGTCACCATTTGAACCAGAGCCCGGGGCCATCGCCATTGCCATGTTTCACACGCTGTTCAACATGGCCGGCATTATTGTGCTGATGCCCTTTGCCAATCAGCTGACCCGCATGGTGGAATGGCTGGTGCCCGAAAAAGGGCCGGCCCTTACCCGCCGGCTGGACAAATCGGTTGTCCGGGTGCCGCCCGTAGCCCTGGAAGCGGTCAACCTGACCCTCCGCGACATTATCGCCGCACAGGCATGGTATTTAAACGAAGTGTTCAAGGGAAAAGAGCCTGCAGCACAGGCCGAAAAGAAGCTGGAATCCATCACCTTTGCCCTGGATGAAACCCATCGGTTCATGGACGGGGTGGACTCAGACACCACAAATCAAAAAGAGCACGCAAGGCATCTGGGGACCCTGCACGCGCTGGATCATGTGGATCGGCTTCTGGACGCCTGCCGTGAAGCCGCCATGATCCGGATGGCGCCAAAAACCCTCGAAAAAATTAAAATTATGGAACAACTGGACCGGGCCGTTACCCTCATCTTTCAATGGACCGCCGGCACGATTGACAATCCCGGAGAGTCGCTCCGGGCAATTTCCGAGTCCATTGCCAATGCCCGAAAACGATACCGCGTTGAAATCCTGGAAGCATCCGCATGCAAGGGCTTTAATTCCGAGCAGACCCTAAAACGCCTGGAGTCCCTGCGATGGGCCGATCGAACGGGCTATCACTTCTGGCGGGCGACCCATCACCTGGTGGGCGAAGGCCATGAAATCGAGCGTTCATCGCCATTTCATGACTGATTGAACGAGCGCCCGCTTATTTATTCCACATGATTGATCAGGGTGCCGATGTGCGCGATGGCCGCCTCCAGGACATCCCCGGATTTGAGAAATACAGGCGGGTTGCGCACAAAGCCGACGCCCTCAGGCGTGCCGGTTAGAATCACCGTGTCGGGCAGCAGCGTGGTGTCCTCGCTTAAAAACGCGATCAGCCGGGAAACGG
>SKZX01000429.1 GCA_007127175.1 Desulfobacterales bacterium | reverse complement strand
CAGCCATTGACGGCGACCGGCTCGCGCCCACCGGTAAAATAAGCGAGTCCGACCTGTTTTCACTGACGATACCGGAAGGGTGCGTCATCAACAAACTCGTTCAGGATGGAAACATCGAATACGACGAAAACGGTATGCCCCGGCACCGGATTGCCTGCTGTCTGCTCAAGGAGGCGGTTGCGCCATCATGACAGCCCCAAGACTTCGAAATGTATTGGCCATGATCCATCTCAAAATCGACTTTACGAGCTCATCAAATGGACCCGTCGTCTTACAAGAAACGGAAAGACCAAGAACTTGCCATGATTGTGGAAATGATTGAGGCGGCAATGAACAGGTCGGCGGCCATTGGTCCCCATCCACTGGTGCCGGGATGCAACTGCATTGCCTGTGTTATCAAGCGCAAATGCATCATAGAGGGTGTACCGAAACTGTGGCGCCACCGGTTGTGAAAGCGGTGAAAGAAGCTGTGACAACAGCGCTGCACTACACGTTGAACCGGAAATTTATGATATCCCCGTCCTTTACGGTATAGGTTTTTCCTTCCAATCGGAAAGCGCCTGCTTTCCGGGCCGCGGCAGCAGAGCCGGCGGCGATCTGGTCATCATATGAAATGACCTCCGCCCGTATGAACCCCTTTTGAATGTCGGTGTGCACCTTGCCTGCGGCGTCCAGCGCGCTCGTGCCTTTTTCAATAGTCCAGGCGCGCACTTCGTCATCGCCCACGGTGAAAAAAGAGATCAGCCCCAGGGTCTCGTATGATTTCCGGATGATCCGGTCGGTGGCCGGGGCGGGGATATTGAACTCTTCCAGCAGTTCCGCCGCATCTTCAGGGCTCATCTGGGCCAGTTCGTGTTCGAGTTTGCCCCGGATGACCATGCAAAAAGCATCGTCAAAAACGCCGGCGGTGTCGGGGGGCGGGGTTTCGTCTTCATCGGCGTTGTTGAAGAGGATCAGCACCGGCTTGGCTGAAAGCAGCGCATACCCTTTCAGCTGTTTGGCGCCTGCAATCTCCGGAAAACGCCGGATAGGGGCTTCCTGCTCCAGGGCGGACCGGCACTGAACCAACAGTTCCTGTTCTTCCCGGTCAGCGGCCTTGCCCCGTTTGGCGTCCGCCTCAAGGCGTTCCATGCGCTTTTCCACGGCTGCGAGGTCGGTCAGGATCAATTCCTGTTCAATGGATGAAAAATCAGCCGGGGGATCGGGGGGACCAAAGCCCATGTGGGCGTGGTTGCGGATAACGACGCAAAGGGCATCGACATCCCGTATGGCCTGGACCCAGCCCAGGTCTGCCCCCGCTTCTTTTTTCCCCTCCTTTTTTCCGGGAAGCAGGTATTCCACCTGGGCGTAGATGGTTTTCCGGGGCCGGTACATGTCGCTTAACGCGTCGATGCGGGGGTCGGGCACGTGGATGGTGCCGAGCCGGGTTTCGTTTTTTGCGCCCATACCTGCAAAATCGCGGGTCAGTGCTTCAAAAACAGTGGTTTTTCCGGAGCCTGCCGGGCCGATAATGCCGAGTTTCATTGTTTGGGCAATCCTTTATGGTGCGTTGTGCAGCGATGCCGCCATTTGTTTTGAAGGTCCTCGGGGAGAGAACAGGCGCTGGTTTGATGGACCGGGTGGACGGAGTGGACTTGATGGACTGAGTGGACCCGGTGGACGACCCCCGGTCAGGGTTGAAGGTATACCAGGGCTGCGGAATGGAATATTTTGAAACATTGTTCATCCTTAATGTAAGCATCAACGTATCATAGGTAATTGCCGGCGGCTATGCTGCATCCGGGTTGAGGGCGAACAGCCGGCAGGTGTTGTTCCAGACAACAGCGGCCAGTTGTTCGGGGTCTGTCTGCCGGAGTTCGGCGATCTCCATCAGGACGGAGCGGACAAAGGCCGGTTCGTTGCGGCGGCTGATCCGCTTGTCTGGCTCCGGCGTCAGGTAAGGGGCGTCGGTTTCCACCAGAATGCGATCTTCAGGGAGAATTTTCACCAGGCTGCGAAGGGCAGCCCCGCGGTTTTTGTTGGTGACGATGCCGGTCACACCGATATGAAGCCCAAGGCCGAGGTATTTTTCCATTTCCGCCCCGGTGCCGGAAAAGCAGTGGACCACCCCTTTCTGCCCCTTTTTCATGCCGGTTGAGAGCAGTTCGTAAAAACGGCCGTTGCTGTCGCGCTCATGAAAAATCAGGGGCAGGTCCAGCTCGCCTGCGATTTCGACCTGGCGGACAAAACAGTCCTCCTGGTTTTCCCTGGGGGAAAACATCCGGTTGAAGTCCAGGCCGCATTCCCCCCAGGCCTTCACATGGGGAGACGCCGCCAGGCGGCGCAGGTTTTTGAGGACGTCTTTGCCGCAGTGCCTGGCATCATGGGGGTGAATACCCACTGACGCAAAACAGTTTTCAAATGATGAAGCGATGTCGATGGCATGGCGCGAAGTTTTCTCCGTGATGCCCACTATCATGATTTTTTTTACGCCGGCCCGGGCCGCCCGGTCGATAACCGCTTCCCGGTCGCCGTCGTATGACGCGTCATTGAGGTGGCAGTGGCTGTCAAATATATTCATGTAATATCTCTGTTGGTTACCTGTGGTGCATAAACGCTTTAATGCAAAGCCCTTCGGGACATGCGATCGTGCCGGAGAGGAGCGCAAGGGACTGCCTCCGGGCGGCCGCGCCGTATTCCGCCCCTCATTTACCACCCGGAGAACATGCAATCAAGCAAATAGATCAGCAATGACCGCGACAACCTCGGGGGACAGCCTTCCAGTCTGCGGGTCGAAAAACGCGATTCCGAAGAATGCAGAGTGCTTATCCGTACGTGCATGTGTACAGGGCGAAATCCGCAAATTCTGAGGAATCGCGCATAACGCAGATATTGGATTTTTACGGTGCCATCATCGGTTACAGGTGATGCAGCAGCGGACCGTGGCCGTGGCCGATTTTCCGGTCTTTTGAAGTGGATATGAGCCGGTGGGTCAGGCGCACCGCCTTGACAAAGGCCTCGGCGGGCGGATCTTTTTTCGCCATGAACGCCGCCATGGCAGACGAAAACGTACACCCCGTGCCGTGGGTGTTTTGCGTGTCGATATAGGGGCTGGTTTCGACCATCTGACAGATTGCACCGGCCTCCCTGAAAAGCAGAATGTCGGTCACCGTGCCGCCCGGGTCGGGCCGGTGCCCGCCTTTCAGGACGATCCCTGAAAGGTTCTGAAACCGCTCCATTACGGCCATGCCGGCCTCGACGGGGTCATCTGGCGGCTTTCCGTAAAGCACTTCCAGTTCATAGATGTTCGGGGTGACATAGTCCGCCTCCGGCAGGATGATGTCGATCAGGGCCGAAACTGCATCCCTGTCCACCAGGCGGCCGCCGGAAGTTGCCACCATTACGGGATCGCAGACCACCGGTATTTTCTTAAGGAAGGGCGCGACCGCCAGGCAGATGTCCCGTCCGGGAAGCATGCCGAGCTTTACAACATCGAGCCGGATGTCTGAAAATACGCTGTTCAGCTGGGCCCTGACAAAATCGGCGGAAACCGGGATGGCCGCATCGACGGCAAGGGTATTCTGTGCGGTAAGCCCGGCAATGGCTGCAGCCCCGTAAACACCGGCCGCCATAAACGTTTTCAGGTCCGCCTGGATGCCCGCCCCGCCCGACGGGTCGGACCCGGCGATGGACAGGACGGTGGGGATTTCAATGGGTTTGCTCATGGGGTTCCTTAATCCCGGCCTCACTTTACCAGCGGTTTTACAAATTCATAAAGAGCGGGGTGGGTACAGACTTCGTAGTAATTGCGGCCGGTCGAGCCCTTAACGGTGAAATCCAGGGGTGATACCAGGGGGATGTCCGCTTCGCGCACGATGATCCGCTGGTAGCCGCCGGACACGGTGGGAAATTTCCCCGTGTAGATGACCACCGGCGCTTCCTGGAGTTCCGGAATATGGGCTTCTATCCGTTTGAGATAGATTTCATCGAACAGCTTCTCAAACCCGGCCATGGAGAGCTCGATTCCCATCACGTTGTACCGGATGAGCGGGGAATGCAGAAATTCAGCCCCCGGCATGTCGGCGGTGTCAAGCTCGTAGACATAGAGATTAAAAGGCGGGGGGGGGGTTATGAGCCGGCGCTGCAGCGCGTGGTCGGACTCAGAGAGCGTGTCCGCTTCGTTTATCGCCGGCGATATCATGATCTGGTTGTTCCCGTCGTAAAAAAACGTGGGGGATGACGGCGAAAAGCTGATGCCGATTCCCAGATCGAGGCGGGGCAGATTCTTTTTCCGGTTCTTGTGGTTCAGCCGTTTGACCACGAGGAGTATGTTGGCAGCCAGTCCGCATGCGCGGGCCACGCCGTACCAGCGTTCGGGATCGCCTTCATGCTCGAAAACGGAAAGGATCACCGCGTCCCCTTCGATAAAGACTTTTTCGGCGCCGAATACCGAAATCAGGTTGTTGATGGGTTCGAAAAAATTCAGGCTGAAGTTGGATGCCGGGTTCAGGCCCTTCTGCTTCATCTCCTCGATGATCCCCGTGGATCCGCGCACATCCGCCTTGATGACCACGTGGTTGATCACGGGTTTTTTCCGGGTCATCTGCTCCCTGTTGAGGATAAATTCGTAGAGGGTATGATTGTCGCGGGAAAGCCGGATGTCTTTTTCCCCTTCCGGGAGATTGATGCAGTCGGCGGTTTCCCTGTAGAGCCGGCAGTTGCAAAGGTCCCTGTGGTAACGGGCGAAGTCGCTTAAAAAACGTATCATCCGCCTTTTTTTTTCCCGCCTTGAAAACCATTTGATCCGGGATGCCGGTTTTTTCAGCTCCTTTATGGACAGGGGTTTTTCGGTATAGGGTTTGAAACGGTTGATTTTTTGTGCAATGCGTTTTCTGGACCGGGCATATGCCGTATATCGCAGCACATCCTGGGGCATCAAGGGCGGACAGCAGGCTTTGATGGCGTCTTCGATTTCATATGCCGCAACGACCCCCCGCAGCATGCCTTCCCGGGAAATCATTTTATACAGCTTTCCAGAAAGCTTTTTCTGGGTCTTCATCCGGTTTTTCAACCTTTTCAACTGCGCCCGGTCTTTATTTTCTTTTTTGAATTGCCCGATTTCCCTGCCCGTTTCCGCGTAATTTAACAGAATGTCCATATTCTTCGGGTTTTTTAAAAGCCTGTCGGCAACCGTATTGAAGGTGGTCCCTCTGCTTAATTGCCCGT
>SKZX01000368.1 GCA_007127175.1 Desulfobacterales bacterium | reverse complement strand
GGGACAATGCAAAAAAATACATCGAAGACGGGTATTTTGGCGGCAAGGGCAGCGATGCTCACAAAGCTGCCGTTACCGGTGACACCGTAGGCGATCCCTACAAAGACACCGCTGGCCCTGCTATCAATCCGTTGATCAAGATCCTCAACGTGGTTGCTCTGCTGATGGTGCCGTTTTTGCTGTAATATAACGGCAGTTCAAATGGAAGACAGGTAAGACAGTACAAAGGGCCGGTGATTTTCACCGGCCCTTTTTCATTTGCTTTTCACTTGAAAAAATGCTATGGTACATTTTTCGGAATAAATATTGCATACTTATTAAATTTTCGGGTGAAGTGAAATGGCTGGAAAAGCACAGGCAAAAACACTGGCTGCTGGCGAATTTCAAACCGGCGATCTGGCGGTTTACCCCGCTCACGGCGTCGGGTTGATCGAGTCGATTGAAAGCCGGTTGATCAACGGCACGCAGCATGATTTCTATATCATGAGAATCCTGGACAACGCCATGGTGATCATGATTCCTACCGTAAACGTCAAATCGGTCGGCTTGCGCGCCGTGATCAACGAAAAAGAAGTGCCCGCCTTATACGCTGTTTTAAAAGAAAAAAGAGATGACCCCCACGACAACCAGACCTGGAACCGGCGTTACAAGGAGTACATGGATAAAATCAAATCCGGTTCGCTCTTTGATGTTGCGGAGGTCTTTCGGGACCTGTACCTGTTGAAACTCACCAAGGATCTTTCATTTGGGGAACGAAAACTGCTGGACACCTCAAAAGGCCTGCTCCTGAGAGAGATTTGCACCGCCTTGGAAAAAGACGAAACCCTCGTCTGGAACCAGATCGAAGAGCTCTTTACCAGCAACAACGGGAATGGCAGAAGTGAAGGTGCTTCCGCCTGACGGGGATGGATTTACCCGCATCGATATCACCGTCGGAACCGATGCAGCAGGCAGGCGTTTTGACCATTTCGTATCCGAGAGCCTGCCTGAACACACCCGCAGCGCAATTATCCGGATGATCCGTCTCGGCCGGATAAAGCTCAACGATTCAACAGCAAAGCCGGGGCATCGCCTCCGGCTGCAGGATCATATCACCGGCAGCCTGCCTTCAGATTCAGCAACAGACAATGATGAACTCCTGACCGAACCGCTTGATATTGATATCCTCTACGAAGACGATTGGTTCATTGTCATCAACAAGCCCCCCGGCCTTGTGGTGCATCCCGCACCGGGCCATGCCAGCGGCACCCTCGTCCATGGCCTGTGCCACCGATACCCGGAGATACGGCTTGCAGGCCCGCCCGGCAGGCCGGGCATCGTCCATCGCATTGACAAGGACACATCCGGGCTCCTGCTGGTGGCAAAAACCGAAAAAGCCCGCTTGCAACTGTCTGAACTGTTTAGATCAAGACACGTTGAAAAAACCTACCTCGCTTTTGTTTACGGCAACCCGGGCAACACCGGCCGCATCACCCTGCCGATTGCACGGCACAAAAAAGACCGGAAGAAAATGGGAATCCCCGCCGACCCGGCACACGGCAGGGCTGCGGATACGGCATGGGAGGTCGTCTCGCGTTTCGACCGCATCTGTTACTTGAGGCTTTGGATAAGAACCGGCAGGACCCACCAGATACGCGTTCACTGCGCATCCATGGGGCATCCCATAGTAGGGGATACGACCTACGGGTTCAAAAACCCGTCCCGGGCAATGCAGTTGGATCCTGAAACGGCCAAACTGGCAAGAACCGCAAAGCGCCAGATGCTCCATGCCTGGAAAATCACCCTGCCCCATCCTGAAACAGGCGTGGAGACAACTTTTGAGGCACCGCTTGCCGGTGACATGGCAGACTTTCACCGTCGCCTTACGACGTCTTGTCCCGCTCCCGTTTTTCCAGGATGCACCGTTTTTCAGACGAATCAAACGTCATGAAAATGTCTTCGCTGCCTTTCTTTTCAGAGGCAAGCCGGCCGTATGACTGTTTTATACGCCGGACGAAATCTTCTTTCCTTTCCGGCTCGGCGTTTTCGCCAAGACGCGCCAGCTTTTCCTTCTGCACCTCCCAGAGCCGGTCCACACTGTAGATGAACGGGTCCTCGGCCTGGCCTTTGTTTTCAGCATGTCCCGGCCCTGCCTGTGCGGCCTGTTCCTGTTTAAAAGCCTCCCTGCGCTTTGCCTCCGCGTTGACCCACAACTGATTCCAGGCGTTTTTGTAGTAATATACCTTCCACTGGAGATTATCCAGAAGGGTTTCCAGGTACTTGGTCGTGATCGAAGGGTCAATCCGAAACCGCTGAATCTTTTCAATAAGATCTTCATGGCGCGGATGCGGGTTTTTCTGACGGTCCGCAAGGTAATTTCGGATCTTGTTGTCCATCCCTTCCACCTGTCGCAACAGGACGGCAAGCTGGTTTTCGACTTCCCTTCTGCGCTGCATTATATCCATGTCGACTCCTTAAACCTCAGGCCTTTTTCAGGGTCCTTTCCCTGTCACATCCGGCCTGCCAGTATGGCTGCGCCCAAAGCCCCGTTCACCTGGGCATATTCGGAAACCTGTATCGGGGCGTCCAGCTTTTTTTCCAGGGCCATGAGCATGCCCCTGTTCTTCGCCACCCCGCCCGTCATCATCACCGGCAAGGCAACGCCGACCCGCCTGGCCATGGCGGAAATCCGGGCTGCGGCGGAATCGTGAATCCCGGCGATGATGTTTTCACGGGTTTCACCCCTGGCTATCAGCGAAATAACCTCGGATTCGGCAAAAACAGTGCAGATGCTGCTGATCTTGGCAGGCTCGCCCGAAAGCGACAATTCACCGAAATCATCCAGGTCGACCTCCAGGGCCCGGGCCATGACTTCCAGGAAGCGGCCCGTTCCGGCTGCGCACTTGTCGTTCATGGCAAAATCGACCACCTTGCCGGATTGATCCAGGCGAATGACCTTGGAATCCTGGCCGCCGACATCGATGACAAAACGGGTTTCAGGGTTGACAAACCATGCGCCGGCGCCATGGCAGGTGATCTCGGTAATCGCTTTATGGGCAAAATCCACGGCGTTTCGCCCATAACCGGTTGAAACAATGCATTCCAGGTGGTCGAAAGGAACACCGGATTCCAGCAGCAAGCCGTCCAATACGTCTCTTCCGGCCCGCTTCGAACTGTAGCCGGTGAACTGAACCCGGGTTCCCAGTATTTGATCACCCTTCAACAGGACTGCTTTTGCGGTGATGGATCCGATATCGATGCCAGCGGTGATTTTCTGCATATCCATCTATATTTCATCTTCCTTGATAATTAACCGTTCAGAGAAAGGACAGTTCCGTGGGGTGGGGGTGTGCGGTGCTGCCCCGGCAACTGCAGGAGAACGCTGATATCTCTATGGCTCGCTCCCTTGCGCCCTGTGATAAACGGCTGGGCCACAGGGCGCTGGCGTCCGCTTCGCCAAGAGCTATCAGCAACCTCCTGCAATTGTTGCCGTGGGCAGCACCGCACACCCCCACCCCACGGAACGGGTCAATTATATATACAGCACCTGGTATATATACAGCACCTGGTTGCACCCGCTCGCCATGCCGGGGCATATCCATTGATTTCTGAGCCTGGCCAGGACCGATGGTCATTAATCAGTGTCCATCCAGAGATGCGAAAATTTGTTCAAGTTCAAGGGCGGCGAAAATTTTAACCGCAGGAATACTCGACGTAACGGGTTCATCAAACCATCAGGTTTTAAGGGTCTCCATAAATGCGTCTATTCTGGTTTCAATCTGGCTTTCGGAAAAGTGGCGTTCATCCACCATGTCCGCTTCAATAATCAAGGTTGGAATACCCAGCTGATCCATCACCATTTTCTGCAGGTCATACTGCCCCAGGGAGTAAGGCTTGCAGCTCCGGTTAGAGTGCATGACCAGGCCATGGGCGTCATATTTTCTGATCATTTCCCTGAGCTTGTCGATCATCATGTCATGGGACATGTTGATATACACGCTGGAATAGGACAGGCTCATGGTTTCGAGAAACCGGTCCTCGTCGATCAGGGGCAGCACCCCGCTCCATGCGGAAGTATAGGTGTCTGCCACCAGGCAGGCCTTGTACGACGCGAATTTGTCCGACAGCCAACGGGTCCTGAACCACACCGGCAGGTTGTCCCACAGCAGGCGGTATTTTTCGCCGGGGACCATGGCGATGTTTTTTTCGATGCGCTCATTCATTTCGTCGAGCAGTTCCTGGTAGTAATCCACCGTCACCTGGGTGCCGCGCAGGGTCACGATCAGCCCGAGGTGAAAAAACAGGTCGAACGCCGTTATGGGGGACGGCTTGTGGGCCGCCGTGTCAAGGACCGCCTGCCACAGCCGCAGACCCTGAACGGCCAGCCGGCCGACTTCCGTCATCCGGTCATAATCCATTTTCCGGCCGCATTGTTCTTCCAGAAAAGCGATGTACTCCTCGATCTGGCGCATCACGTACTGCTGTGCCGCCGGTTTCATTTCACCATGAATGAAAGGAGTGTCCAGGATAAAAAGGGGCACCTTGTAATACCTGGCAATCACCTCGTACCATTTCAATACCGTGCCGCAAATATTGTTGCAGCAGACAAGAAAATCCGGCTCTGGGAGACCGCCGATGGGCCCCCCTTGGGTGACGGCACAGGCAATATCGGCCCGGGCATAGGAGCACACATCGCCGGAATATCCCATTTCTTCGGCTTTCTGACAGAGATCGACCCCCATTTTGGACGCCCCCACCATGGCGCCATGGTTCTCCGGATAAACAGGAATCACGTCCATGGCGATCAAGGGCTCGACCGGCCCGCCGCTGGTGATCCATGCAATTTTTTTCCCGTTTTCCCGGGCGGTTTTGGCATCGATGTAATAATTGGTCAGTATTTCCTTCATCCTGGAAACGGCCTTGATTTTCCGCTCGTCTTTTCCAGGCGCTGTCTGTTTCCCGTTGTTATCGGTCATGGCCACGTCCTCTCTTTTTCACCCCTGGCTTGCAGCCATCCATACTGTCGTTCTGGCCGCCTGTTTTCGCCTAAAGCATATCGATAAACGTCTCGAAACGGGTTCGCAACTGCCCCTCGGGCGGCGGCTGCTCCTCAATTTCAAGAAGCATGGAGGGAATGCGCTGCCGGTCGAGATATTCCTTGAGATACGGGTAGTCAAAGGCATGGGGGTCGCAGAATTTCAGCAGCAGAAAAACCACACCGTCAATTTTCTGTGACCG
>SKZX01000068.1 GCA_007127175.1 Desulfobacterales bacterium | reverse complement strand
TTCCGTCCCCTGGGGGCTCTGCAAATTCTCTCCCGAGCCCGAAAAGCCGCACGCAAATACCACGCACAGGGTGCCCGATCTCGACTGCAATCGGCTGAAAAATCCACGGCCGTTTACATCAGGGACAAAAGGGACTGCCAGCGGTCGAATTCTGTTTCAGCAGGAAGCCCCCGGCCCCTCAGGAGGGCAGCCACGCTTTCGTCGTTGATGCGCAGAAACGGGTTAACCCGGATTTCTTCGGCCAGCGCGTAGCAAAGGTTGCCCGGATCGTATTTCTGACGGTAGGCGTCGATGTGAGGGTTGTCCGGCTCAAGCTGCCTTGTGAATTCGAGGTATTCCATGACATAATCGTGGCCGGCGTAAACCATCGTCTCTCCGGGCAGTTCGAGAATCCTTTGGATGGACTGAAAAAACCCGGCATGGTCCCCGGTGAAGCAGCGTCCCACTTTGCCGTTGAACAGGGTGTCACCGGATACCAGTATGTCGTCAAAATGGAAGCAGACCGAATCCATGGTATGGCCGGGTGTATGCATGATTTGTATGCGGTGGCCTTCCAGATCAACCGCCCCGTCGGTCATGAGCCTGTCGAAATCGAGAAACTGTGCACCGGTCTGTTCGATCAAGGCCTGGTTGCCGGTGGTATGGTCCGGGTGCGCGTGGGTATTGGCCACGTATTCGAGGGTCAGCCCTTTTTCCTGGATGAAATCAATGATTTCGGTTGGGGCGCCGCCGTCAATGGCCATGGCATTTTTCTGCCCGTAAACGAGGTAGCCAAGGTTGTCGGTTCCGTAGGGAAATTGCCTGATATTGAGCATGGTCGACTCCTTTTGCAGGTTCTGCAGGCGGTTATCACCAAAGCCGCCGGTTCCTGCCCGTAGGAAAGGGCAGGGATACAGCGGTTGAAAATACTTTTTACAAGTACAGGTTTAATATAGTATAGGGCCTGTTGAAGGCGGCATGAATACATCATATTGCGATGTGCCGAAAATGTCAAAGCCTCAGAAAAAGGCGATTCCGACATGACAAATAAACTGCCTGAGATCCATTTCGCCCTTCCCGGCTGGGTTTCGCCGTTTCTGGCCGCGTATCCCGAAATGTTTCCTTCTGTGGAAGAACGGATGAAAATGGTGGTTGCCCTTTCCCTGGAAAACGTGCGGCACGGTCTGGGGGGGCCTTTTGGCGCCGCTGTGTTCGACGAGGAGGGCAGAATTGTCGCCCCGGGCATTAACCTGGTGGCGCAGGAAAACAACGCCATGCTTCACGCGGAAATGGTCGCGCTCATGCTGGCGCAGAAGAAACTCGGGTGCTATGATTTGAGTGGCGGCGGGGTGCGGCGCCTGGCGCTCTACACCAGTACGGATCCCTGCGCCATGTGCTTAGGCGCGCTCTGCTGGTCCGGCATCAGCCGGCTGGTGTGTGGCGCGAAAAGTGAAGATGCCGAAGCCATCGGTTTTGACGAGGGGCCGCGGCATCCGGACTGGGTGGCGCAGCTGAGAGCCCGCGGAATTGACGTGGTTCTGGAAGTGTGCCGGGAAGAAGCCGCGGCCGTTCACCGCCGGTATGTAGCGGGCGGCGGGATTATATACAACCCTGCGGACTCGAAGGCAGCGGGCCCTTGATTGCCGGGCGGCGCGCCTGCAGGGGCGGGCGCCCCCCCCTGTGTGTGCCCGAATGGCCGGTCCTGATATGGTGATAAACCCATGGTGCTGCCGTTGAAAATCATATCCATACGACCACTTTTGGTGCTGCTGCTTCTTCTTGTCTTTTCTCACCTGTTTCACCCGGCGGACGGTTTTTGCGCAGCGCCGGATGACTTAGCCCCAGATAGCGCAATAGCAGACAAGAAGCCTTCAGGCTTTCTTTTTATTCCGTTTCCGATTTACACCCCTGAAACAAAAGCCGCTCTCATCCTGTCCACCCTCTACCATTTCCGTGAAGACGGGATGCGCCATCCCGCCACGCTCATGATGTTTATGGCCTATTCCCAGTTGAATCAGTTCCGGGTGGGCGGGGCCGCCCAATCCTATTTTGCCGACGGCAGGATTCATGCATCAGCGAGCGCGGGCGGCGCAAAATGGCCCGATAAGTTTTTCGGCATCGGAACAGACAGTGCCAAATCCGACGAGGAAGATTATACATTCAAAAGCGTCGACTTTCGGGTTGCGCTCCAATATCGCATCCGGCAGCATTTCAAAGCCGGGTTGAGCGCGGAGTCAAGAAAATTTGATATTTCCGAGATGGAAGCCGGCGGCATGCTGGATACGGAAGGTATCCCGGGAGTGGAGGGCGGCAGAGCCTTTGGTGCAGGCCCCATTGCCACCTGGGACAGCCGGGATGACTCCTTTTTTCCCCGCCGGGGTGTTTACGGCCAGGTTTCCGCCGCCTTTTTTTTGGACCGGCCGGGCGATTATGCGTTTCAGCGGTATCGCGCGGACCTGCGCCAGTATATACCCCTCGGGGATAATGGCGTCATCGCCTTTCAGGAGTATGTAAATATCCTTCGCGGAGACATTCCCTTCAACCATTATTCCCGTATCGGGGATATGCTCGGGTTCAGCCTCCTGCGGGGATATTATTCAGGGCTCTTCAGGGAGCGCGATGTGGCGGCCGTTCAGGTCGAATACCGAACAGCAGTTTGGAAAAACCTGGGGGCGGCGGTTTTCGGCGGTGTCGGGGTGATCGGTCCCGACCTGCCGCGGTTCAGGGACCTTGCGGTAAAACCGGCGGGTGGCGTGGGGCTCCGCTACCGGATCGGCGGGGATGAAACCATCAACCTCCGCCTGGATTTCGCGATCGGTAAAGATTCGAGCGGAATTTACTTCAACATTTTAGAATCGTTCTGAATGACTTGTTAACCCGCTGTTGACTTGTGTTTTGCATTCTGTTAATCGGCTCATGAGGAGCACCATCACCAATGAAATTTCTCGTCAGCACACTGCTTTCAATCGTGCCGGTTACACGGCGCCGCAACTACTTACTGCTGTTGAAGTTCCTTCTGCTGCTGTTGCTGATCATTGCGTTGTACAGCGTTCTGTTCCATTTTCTCATGCTGCTTGAAGGCCGGCATTATTCATGGGTCACCGGCGTTTACTGGACCCTCACCACCATGTCCACCCTCGGGTTCGGGGATATTACCTTCCAAAGCGATATCGGCAAGGTGTTTTCCGTGCTGGTTCTGCTCTCGGGCATCGTTTTGCTGCTCGTCATGCTGCCGTTCACATTCATACGATTTTTTTATGTACCGTGGCTGGAAGCTCAGACAAGGGCCCGCGCGCCCCGTGAACTGCCGGAGGACACATGCGGCCATGTCATTCTGACGGGATTTGACGCGAACATCATGCAGCTTGTGGGACGGCTCAGGCAGTATGGGTATCCCTATGTCGTCCTTTTCGAGGATATCACGGAAGCACTGAGGGTTCATGACCTGGGGTTCCGGGTCGCCGTCGGCGAGCTGGCCGACCCGGAGACCTACAGGAAGTTGCGGGCGGACAACGCGTCCCTTATCTTTGCCTGCAACAACGACATGGTCAATACAAGCATCGCTTTCACCGCCCGTGCAGTCGCCCCAAGGGTGCCCATCGTGGCCAATGCGGAAAGAGACGATTCCGTTGATATCCTGGAACTTGCAGGCTGCACCCACGTGTTCCTGTTCATGAAAATGCTGGGGCAGTCCCTTGCCAGGCGGACCATGGGGTCGAGCACCAGCGCCAACGTGATCGGCAACGTGGAATCGATCCTCATTGCGGAGGCGCCGGTCATGCGGACGCCCCTGCAGGGATTGACCCTGCAGGAAACGCGGCTGCGCGAAGCCATGGGCGTTACCGTCGTGGGGATATGGGAGCAGGGCCAGTTTATCCTGCCGACGGCGTTCACGCGCCTTGGCCCGGCCACCGTGCTTCTGCTGGCCGGATCAGAGGCGCAGTTGGATAAATATGACCGTCATTACGGGCAGTACCAGAAAGACGCCGCACCCGTGCTGATCCTGGGGGGCGGCAGGGTTGGGCGGGCGGCGGCCGAAGCACTGCGTGGAAAGGGCATAGATTACCTGATCATCGAAAAAAACCTCAAGCTGATCCGGGACAAAAAGCGATATATTCAGGGCAATGCATCCGATATCAACACGTTGAAGCGTGCCGGCATCGATGCAACCCCGACTATTATCATCACCACCCATGACGACGCGACCAACATTTTCCTGACCATATACTGCCGGCGCCTGCGGCCGGATATCCAGATCATCAGCCGGGCGGAGCTCGATCGGAACGTGACCATACTGCACAGCGCAGGGGCGGACCTGGTGATGTCTTACGGGTCCATTTCCACAAACACCATTATGAACCTCCTGAAGCCCAATGAACTCCTGATGCTGACCGAAGGGTTGAGCGTGGTCAGCCTGGATGTTCCGGTTTCCCTTTCCGGAAAGACCATTGCAGACAGCCAGATCCGGACGCATACCGGATGCAGCGTTATCGGGATCAAGGATAGCGGGAAAACGCATCTTAACCCCGATCCATCCCTGGTGATGAAGCAGGGGAACGAGCTGATTATTATCTGCACGGACGAATCCCACAAGCGCTTCCTGAGCCGGTATCCGACCAGAAAGAAGTAGCCTGGCCGGAGCAAATAGGTCTTTAGCAGGCGCATCTTTTCCTGGTACCTGTCTCAAACCTGTCTTTTGACCCATTCCATTGCTGGATCATGTGGTTCAACGGGCACCATCATAAGAATCGCCAGATATGGATGGCCAAGGGGGGAAAAAAGACCGAATTGCCTCCCGTTCTATTTGGATGCATTGGGTTCGGAATCGGGGCCCGGTGAAAATTGTAGGCCGCCCGGGGGACGGAATTCAATTCCGTCCCCCGGGTTAAAGCCAATATTACGTAAGGCAGGTTTTAAATTTTTTCTCCTGAAGGCCTTTCCATCGACCCGGGAGACAGACTGGAAGTCTGTCCCCTGGAGTATTCGCATCTATCCGGCAGACAGGGATAATCGAAATCGAAAGAAATACTGTGCCCCGCTCCTGAACCGGCGTCTTTATTTTCAGAAAAGTTCTAACCAATTTGCGAACGGTGTTTATAGAAAAAAAACCGTTCTTTTAGATTGACAATGAGTCCGGTTCCGGGGTATTGTTACATTCACGCTGACGGAAAGTGGAAGATGTTGTCCTGAAGGATATTCAGATTCAACGCAATACAAGTTAAGAAAGGGGATGGCTAATGGGTTT
>SKZX01000343.1 GCA_007127175.1 Desulfobacterales bacterium | reverse complement strand
TGTCCTTAACAATAGAAAAGGAGAACAAAAATGGCGTCATATGATGATCGGCCCTGGTTAAGTGCGTATGACCCCGGCGTGCCGGCGGATATCGACATCCCGCCCAAAACCTACACGGAAGCGCTTCTGGAAGGCCTGAAAGCAGCCCCGGACAGGGCGGCAATGCATTTCATGGGCACCACGATTTCCTATCGGGAGCTGGATGAAATGTCGCGGCGGTTCGCGGGTTTCCTGGCCGCAAGCGGGGTTAAGACCGGCGATGTGGTAGGGTTGAGCCTGCCTAACATTCCCCAGTTCCTGATCGCCCTGTGCGGGACCCTGCGGGCCGGGTGCACGGCCTCCGGGGTGTCCCCCCTGCTGACGCCCAAGGAACTGGCGCACCAGCTCAATGATTCCGGCTGCCGGGTCCTGGTGACCCTGGACGCGGTTTTTGAGCGGGTATTGACCAAAATCGAGGACCCGCTGCCCGGCCTGACCCATGTCGTGGCCGCCGGCATCGGCGACTACCTCCCCGCAGTTAAGCGCATACTTGGTAAGCTCCTCAAAAAGCTGCCGACCGGAAAGGTCACGCCCCTTGCCGGAAAATCGGTTTTGTCTTTCAGGGACGTGATGTCCACGTACCCCCCCGACAAACCGGTCGATGCGGCCGCCCCCGACGATATCTGCCTGATCCAGTACACCGGCGGCACCACCGGGCTCCCAAAAGGCGTTGAGCTGACCCAGCACAACATCTATTCCAACCTGACCCAAGTCAGAAACTGGACGGATTTTGAGTTGGGCAAGGATGTGCTCTGCTCCGGTTTCCCGTTTTTTCACCTGGCAGGCTTGATGTTCGGCATGACAGCCATGTCCATGGCCAGCACCCAATGCCTGATTCCCGATCCCAGAAACACGAAGCACATCTGCAGCGAGATCCGGACCCATGCGCCGTCCATTTATGCCAATGTGCCCACCCTCTACCAGATGCTGATGGAGGACCCGGGATTCAAAAAACTCGATTTTTCGCCTGCCAAGATCTTTGTATCCGGTGCGGCGCCTTTTGCCGTT
The DNA here is from genome assembly GCA_007127175.1 of Desulfobacterales bacterium. Classification (GTDB taxonomy): domain Bacteria; phylum Desulfobacterota; class Desulfobacteria; order Desulfobacterales; family Desulfosalsimonadaceae; genus B1SED10-16. The sequence goes on along the minus strand of SKZX01000343.1, from coordinate 4,189 downwards.
GAGTCGATCCGGAGCTTTGAAGCGATCGTGGGCGAAGGCAAGGTGGTGGAAGTTTACGGCATGACCGAAACCAGTCCCATCATCACGGGCAACCCGCTGGCGGGGACCAAGAAGATCGGGTCCGTGGGCGTGCCGGTGTCCAACACGTTTGTCCGGATCGTGGATGTGGAGACCGGCAGTCAACTGATGCCCGTGGGCGAAGCCGGTGAGCTGATCGTTCAGGGGCCGCAGGTGATGAAGGGCTATCGGAACAAGCCCGAAGAAACGACCCATGCCCTGCGCGAACATGACGGCCGGACCTGGCTGCACACAGGCGATGTGGCCCGCATGGACGAGGACGGATATTTCTACATCATGGACCGGTCCAAGGACATGCTCAACGTGGGCGGGTTCAAGGTTTTCTCGCGCGAAGTGGAAGAGACCCTCTACCGGCACGCGGCGGTTGAGTTCTGTGCCGTCATCGGCCAGCCGGACCCCAAGCGGCCCGGCAGTGAAATTGTCAAGGTGGTCATTCAACGGTCAGCCGGCGCCAAAGGCAAGGACCCCGAAACCCTGAAAGCGGAGATCATCGCCTATTGCCGTGAAACCATGTCTCCTTACAAGGTCCCGAAAATAGTCGAGTTCATTGACCAGATGCCGCTGACAACGGTAGGGAAGGTTGACAAAAAGGCGCTGCGGACAAAATAAGTTTAAAAAATTGCTACTCCAGGGCCGCCATTTGGTCCCCGGACGGCCGGTTGGGGATGACAGCCACGGTTTCGCCTTTATATTTAAAGATTTCCTTGTTGTCGTCCGTAATCTCGCCGATGATGGTCACGTATTCGGTTTTGGTTTTCGCGGCTTCAACAACGGCGTCGGCATCAGCGGCATCCACCTGCACGATATACCGCGCCTGGGTCTCGCAGATCAGTATTTCTTCGGCCGTGATGTCTTTGACCTTCACGGGAATCCCGGTCAAATCAACTTTTGCACCGAAACCGCCATATCTTGCCGACTCACAGACAGCTGCACCGATCCCTGCGGCGCCCAGGTCGGAGCATGCATGAATCCTGCCGGTTTCAAAGGCTGCCAGGGCCGCCGCCATGGCGGTCTTTTCCTCGGCGAACAGTGCCTCGGCGGGACGCATCGTGTCCACCAGCCCGGCCCGGTAAAGGGTATCGTTGCCGTCATTCCCTGTCCGGCCGATAAGGATGATCTTGTCGCCGGCTTTCTTTGCCGGCTTTGTCAGGGGGGCCTTTGTAACCAGCTTGCCGAAAACCGCCACGACCACCGCGGGAACGATATCGGAAAACGAGCTTGAAAAACCGCCGCCGATGACAAAGACATCCATCGCCGCGCACATGTCCCTAACGCCCTTCATCATCAGGTTGAGCCTTTCCCCGCTTTTCATGACCCGGCACCCCCCGCAGGTGCATTCACCTGCAAAGCCGCAGGGCCCGACGATCACATCCTGGTCCACGGGCCGGGTCCCCACGAAATCCAGCAGGAAGATCGGGCGGCCGCCCATTGCCACGACATCGCGCATCGCACCGCCGGCGCCTGTGGCAGCGGCGTCGTACGGCCTGGGAACGCAGGGGGAACAATGGCTTTCCATTTTGCCGACGAAAAGCCCGTCAATGCCCGGCACCCGAAAGACAGCTGCGTCGTCGTTGGCGTCCGGGCCCACAAGCAAGGCGCCGGGCCACACGTTTGAGACCTGTTCATTGAGTTCTTTGAACAGTTTGAAGTCGATCACCTTGTCAATGTTGTGATGGAGGTGAACAAACAAGCCGTGCATCAACGCTTTCTCTATCTTGTTCATCTTGCTGCGCTCCTTTTATTCGTTATTGTCGTTTATGGCCACGACCACTTAGGTTCCGGCCTCATGGTTTCAACGAAGAGTGGTGCTCCACAATAAACCAGTCCATACCTGACCACCGGTAAACGAAAGTGAAGCGCGCCTCGACGGTCTCGCGGCCAGAGGGCGTGCAAGCTTGCTTCGTGTCGAACTCGAAATTGTAGAGGCCGGAATTCACGGCGACCTCTCCCATCACCCGGGCGTATAGCGCCACAACGGAAACGACCGGGTTTTTCGGGAGCAGGTCCGTGGCGAAGTAATCACGGATCCGGGAGTGACCCCGCTTCACGTCTCCCTTCAGAGTCGAAATCAGAATCGCATCAGCAGCATACAGGCGCGTGACCTGATGCGCGTCGCCTGTTTTTACCGCCTCGGTCCAGCGTTGGAGCTGCAGCGGGACCTCTTTGTCAACACGAGACATTGCACTTCCTCTTTCCATAAATTGAGGGGATATGTAAACGGTGCCCTTTGCATGTGCCTTTTTTTCTTTCTTTATCCAGCAGTTTTCCCGGTCCTTTGAAGCAAAGGATTCTACCCGATTCTGCACAAGTTTAGAACTTGTTTTTTTCAGAATGTTTACCATGATCCATGTGCGCCCAAAACCTTTTAAAAATTCAGGGTCTCCATGAGCCGTGAAGCGCCGGAAAAACAGCCGTGCGCCATGGGCGTTTCAGCAATAGCAGCGGCGCCGGCCCTGAACTCTTTACTTGCAATTAATTATATTCCTGCCTAAAATGGATGCCGTCAGTTTACTTGTCCTTTGAAAAAAAGATTGTGTTGAAACCCGCCTGCCCTGACCGCTTGCCGAAGCCGGTTTAACAATCGGGCCGGAATGCAGCGCTCAGGCTGCCGGTATGGTATGGCGGCTGTTATTTCCTGCAGCTTTTTGTCTTATATTTTTACTTTTCGGAACCAGTAAAAGGAGGGCATTATAATGAACCATACCCGTAAATTGTTCAAGGCTTTTCGCTTTTGCTGCATGGCAGCCGTCATTGTGCTGGGACTGGTGAGCATCATCGGCACCGGCAGCAGTGACAGTGGCAGCAAAAGCAGCGGCAAGGGAGACAGTGTGCAGGCGGAGAAGTTCATGAGCCTGCACTTCAATGAGGAAGGAAAAATCGGTGAAGGCGCATACATTTCCACTTTCCAGGTTGTCAAGGATGAATGCGCTTTTGAATTTGTAGAAAATGTTTATTATGTCAATGCATGCGCGTTTGGCGACATCGCCGCCATGGGCCTGCACGGGGATTTTAACCACCGAAATACCATCGATGCCAGTCAGGAAATGAGATCGGCAAAAACGCGCGGTGCATGGTTCGATACAGGAGAGAATGTGCCAAAATGGCTGCCCGAGTTACCCGCACCGGGTGAGCGCGAGTTTACCGCAACCAGCAGAGCATCAATCCAGGTAGGGTCCTGTGGGAATATCTTTTATCGGACAATGCACAAATCCGATTATTATTTTACCGATGACGATAAGTACTATCTTGTCCGGTTCAACCCGAAAACCGGGGAAAGAGTTTTTACCGATGGTGCGGGCCGGGACAATTTTGTCAACAGCCAGCCTGAAACATCGAGCGGGTATGGCGCTGTATGGGGTGTGTTCGGGGGGACCGTTTATTCTTCAGCCTGTGGACGATACGTCTACGGCACAATAAGACCTTGGAGCTATTATGCAGGGCAGCATTATGGGGCAGGGCCGCATTACCTGTTCAGGTACGATTTCGAAACCGGACAGTACAGGCGGTTGGGGTTACCTGGTGAAGTCAATATTACGCTGGTTGGCATGACCCAGGACAGTCGATATCTGGTATACCGGGTTGGCGGCGACACAAAGACGATCGATCTTGAAACCGAGCAAGTCACGGTTCTGCAGGGTCATCCGACTGTATCAGCGCTCCCCCGGTCCCTATTCAACAAATCCGGCTATCTGCAAAAAGCTATAAATATGGACTTTATCAATGTCATAACCGGTGAAAGGCATGAGATTCAAATGCCGTGGACGAGTTATCACTACAACGGAAGGCCGCAGGTGTCCTCGGACGGCAATCATTTTTTCTTTATGCTGCAAAATGACGCCACCCTTTACGTGACAAGGAATTTTAATTCTGACGCGCCTCAAACGGAAGCGCTCTGCCAGCTTCCGGCGGACGTGAAGGAATTTACCATTATGAGCACCCGGGGTCAGTGATACGCATATTTCTTGGAAATCGAAAGAAACACCATAAAAAAAGGGGTTCAGATTAAATCTGAACCCCTTGATTTGTTTGGTGGCGGGAGCGACGAGACTCGAACTCGCGACCTCCGGCGTGACAGGCCGGCGTTCTAACCAAACTGAACTACGCCCCCGCA
>SKZX01000236.1 GCA_007127175.1 Desulfobacterales bacterium | reverse complement strand
CTTCTTCTTCTGCGTCTTCGCCACTATTTTTCATTTATTCTTGCCCGTTGCCGCCACTTCTCCCGCCGCCCCCGCTTTTATCGCCCTTATCTTTAAGGCTTTCCCAGTATGCCATCCGCTGGCTGATGATCTTTTCGTACCCGCGTTCGGTCGGCGCATAAAACCGCCGCCCTTTCAGCTTCTCCGGCAGGTATTCCTGGGGTGTGTACGCATCCTCGTAGTCATGGGCATACCGGTAACCCTTTCCGTAATCCATCTCCTTCATCAATCGCGTCGGGGCATTTCGGATATGCTTGGGAACAGGCAGGCTGCCCGCCTCCCGAACGGCTGCCACGGCCTGGTTGTACGCCTCGTAAACCCGGTTGCTCTTGGGCGCGGTGGCCAGGTAAAGAACCGCCTGGGCAAGGTTCAGCTCCCCTTCCGGAGAGCCGATCACCCGGTATGCCGCCATGGCGTCCATGGCCACGGTGATGGCCCGCGGGTCTGCGTTCCCCACGTCTTCGGAAGCAAACCGCACCATCCGCCGCGCCACGTAAAGGGGGTCCTCCCCGGCTTTCATCATGCGGGCAAACCAGTAAATGGCCCCGTCCGGGTCGCTTCCCCGAAGGCTTTTGTGCAGTGCGGAAATGAGGTTATAATGTTCCTCACCGCTCTTGTCGTACAGGAGCGCCTTTTTCTGGATCGCTTTTTCCACGTGGGCAGTGGTAATGGTCTTTTCCGGTTCCAGGCCTTCCCCCTGCCCGGCGGCCATCATGGCGGCGATTTCAAGAGAATTCAGCGCAGACCGGGCATCCCCGTCGCTGGTGCCGATGATATGGGAAAGGGCTTCGTCTGAAATTGCCAGCGCCATTTCCCCCAAACCCCGCTCACGGTCGGCCAAAGCCCGTCGTAAAATAACGTCCAGGTGCGCTTCCGACAAGGGGTTCAGCGCAATGACCCGGCAGCGGGACAGGAGCGCGGGGATTACTTCAAAGGATGGGTTTTCCGTGGTGGCGCCGATCAGCGTGATCAACCCGCTTTCCACGTGGTGCAGGAAGGCGTCCTGCTGGGATTTGTTGAAGCGGTGGATCTCATCGACAAAAAGGACGGTTCTTCTGCCGTGGATCATTTTCTGCTGCCGGGCCGACTCGATCACCTGGCGGATATCCTTGACGCCCGAGAGCACCGCGGAAAAAGAAACGAAATGGCAGCGGGTTCTGGACGCCAGGATGCGGGCCAGGGTGGTCTTGCCGCTGCCGGGCGGCCCCCACAGGATCATCGAGAAGATCTGGTCTTTCAGAACGGCGCTTTCAATGAGCGACCCTTTGCCGGTCGCGTCTTCCTGGCCGATAAAGGCCTCCAGGTCCGTCGGGCGCATCCGGTCCGCAAGGGGCTGGCAGCCGCCCGGTTGTTTTTCCATCTGGTATTCAAAAAGGTCCAACAACTCACCTTCCGACCCGTTTGCCCTGCCTTTTTGCCCGTTTACGCAGGGGCTTCTTATTCGGCCGGGACGGTCTTCGCGGGCGGGCGCTGTCTCCGGACCGCTTGCGCAGAAACAGCCGGATAGGGACCTTGTCAAGGCCCAGCGATTCGCGCAGCCGGTTGACGAGGTAGCGCTGATATGAAAAATGGACGCCTTCCGGGTAGTTGACAAAACAGACGAATGTCGGCGGCTTTGTCGCGATCTGGGTGGCGTAGAAAAATTTCAGGCGCCTGCCCCGGAAAAGCGACGGCTCATTCTGATCGGTCGCCTCGGTTATGATGCGGTTCAGCGGCCCGGTTGTGCAGCGCATGGAAAATTGCTCATATACGGCTTCAATGGCCTCAAATATCTTCGGTACACGCCGGCCCGTGAGCGCCGAAATGGTCAAAAACGGAGCATAGCTCATGTAGCTTGCCTGGTACTGGAGGTCTTCCTTGAATTTTTTGAAGGCGTCTTCGCTTTTCTCGACAAGGTCCCACTTGTTGAGCAGGAAAATGCAGGCCCGCCCCTTTTCGTAGGCATAGCCGGCAATTTTGATGTCCTGCTCCACGATGCCGTCCGCCGCATCGATCAGGATCAGGGCGACATCGCAGCGGGCGATGGCATCCATGGCCTTGACCACGGCAAATTTTTCGAGCTTTTCCGAGACCCTGGCTTTTTTACGGATGCCAGCCGTATCGATGAGCAGGTAGGGCCGACCGTCCACTTCGACCCGGGTATCGATGGCGTCCCGGGTGGTGCCGGGGATATCGGATACAATGACCCGCTCTTCCCCCAGGATCCGGTTGACCAGGGAGGACTTGCCAACGTTCGGGCGCCCGATGATGGCAAGCCGGATCGGGTCTTCGCTTTCCGCCGTATCGGTTTTGGGTATTGTTTTTACGAGGTGCTCGAGCAGTTCGTATATGCCGTGCCCGTGTTCCGCGGAAATGGGGAACACCGTCTCAATGCCAAATGTAAAAAAATCGGACAGGCTTTCCTCCCTTTGAAGGTGGTCCATCTTGTTGACGGCAAAAAGGACGGGCTTTGCGGATGCTCTCAGCAGGTCAACGATATCCTGGTCATGGGGGGAAATTCCCATGGCCCCGTCAAACAATGCGATTATGGCATCGGCGTCTTCAATGGCGTAGTGGATCTGGTCATGCGTTTTCTGAACAAACCGGTCTGAATCGGAACGATAAAAACCGCCGGTGTCGATGACCGTGAAGTTAACGTCGTTGAAGGAAGCGGACCCGTAGTGACGGTCCCGGGTGACGCCTTCGGTGCTGTCCACGAGGGCATCCCGGGTGCGGGTCAGGCGGTTGAAAAGGGTCGATTTGCCGGCATTGGGCCGGCCGACAATGGCGACGACGGGTTTCATGGATGGTTGTCAGATCTTGTAAATGATTCTGCGGTCGGTGATGATGATATCGACATATTTGTCATGGGGTTCCATGGGGACCTGGGGAACGATCTGTTCCGAGAAAGCAAGGGCAACTTTACGGGCCGTATTGGGCAGTTTCGGCATCATGCGGTCGTAAAGCCCGCGCCCGGCGCCTGTACGCCCCCCTTTTTCGTCAAAAGCGATGCCCGGGATAATGGCGATATCGATTTCACTGAAAGCGACGGGTTTGCAGCGGTCCGGATTCGGAGAAAACGTGTCCGGAAGCAGGTCTTTGTCAAGGCTGCTGATTTTCCATAATGTTATGTGTCTTTCCCGGTCAAAGGCGGGAAGGACGATTTTCTTGGGCAATCGAAGGCAATGCGCGATGATCCGGCGGGTATTGATGGGGTAGTCGGGCCTCACGTAAAACAGAGCCGTTTCTGATTCCATGAAATTGGCAAACTCGACCAGCTGGTTTTCGACCTTCCCGGTTTTGCCCTGGATGTCGGATTGGGAAAGCACCGTGAGCTTGTCTTTTATTTCATTTCTCAAATTCTGCTTTTTAACCTTAACATCTTCCATAGGATTCTCCGTATCTGAACATGAAGATATCACTATAACCCAAAATCGCGCAATTTTCAATAATCATTGACGAATTATCCGGATCATGCTAATCGACAATGGTTTAAACGCAATGGTGCCATTTGCTATGCCATCTCATATTCGTCTTTTACAAGGTCATCATTAATCTGATGGCGCGGTAAAAAAGTCCATTATCTGAATTTTTCGGAATCGCGCAAGCCTGGATCTATAACTTTTACGGCACCATCTGAAAACCGACGTTTACGGGTGTGTCATTAACCAAATTTAGTAAATTGTTTAAAATAGGTACTATATGCTGGAAATCAAGTATGTCCGCCAAAATTTATCCCTGGTGCGCAAGGCCATGGACCAGCGGGGCGATACCGCCAATATCGCCGTATTTGAAGAGATAGACACTGAGCATCGAAGGATACTGAACGAAATAGAGCAGTTGCGGCACAGGCGCAACGTGGTTTCCGATGAGATTGCCGCGATGAAAGCGAGCGGGGAAGACGCTGATGACTTAATTTCAGAGATGCGCGAAGTGTCCGCCCGCATAAAGGCATTTGAAACCGAACTCGCCGGTTACGAGGAAAAAATACAGGAGCTATTGATCAACCTCCCCAATATTCCTCACGAAAGCGTTCCTTTGGGAAAAGACGAAAACGATAACCCCGAAGTTCGCAAGGTCGGCACCCCCCGATCGTTTGGGTTCGAAGCCCTTCCGCATTGGACGATCGGCGAAAATTTAGGCATTCTGGACTTTGAAAGGGCGGCCAAAATTACCGGGACGCGCTTCCCGCTTTATTTCGGCGCTGGAGCCCGGTTGGAACGGGCGCTGATCAGCTTCATGATCGATCTCCACGTAAGCGCTCACGGCTACATGGAAACGCTCCCGCCGTTTATCGTGAACAGCCGATCCATGACCAATACGGGGCAGCTTCCGAAATTTGCGGAAGACCTTTTCAAGCTGGAGTTTCGCGACTACTTTCTGATCCCTACGGCGGAAGTCCCGGTAACCAACATTCACCAGCAGGAAATTCTCGACGAATCCACCCTCCCGCTGTATTATGTCGCATACACACCGTGTTTTCGTGCCGAGGCCGGTTCGCACGGAAAGGATACGCGGGGGTTGATCCGCCAGCACCAGTTCAACAAGGTCGAACTGGTCAAGTTTACTACCCCTGAAACCTCCTACCAGGAACTGGAAAGCCTGCTGGAAAACGCTGAAACGGTCCTGAAACTGCTTGAACTGCCTTACAGGACGGTGCTATTGTGTACGGGCGACATGGGATTCGCCTCGGCAAAAACATATGACATCGAGGTCTGGATGCCGGCCCAGGACCGGTACAGGGAAATTTCATCGTGCAGCAATTTCGAATCTTTCCAGGCGCGGCGGGCAGGCATCCGTTTCAAGCGGAAAGGCCAGAAAGGCACCCAGCTCGTCCACACACTGAACGGCTCGGGCCTTGCCGTCGGACGGACTGTGGCGGCGATTCTTGAAAACGGGCAGCAGGCCGACGGCAGCGTGGTTATCCCGGAGGCCCTGAGGCCGTATATGGGTGGGCTGCAGAAAATAGAAAAGCAGAAGTGACGACGTTTGATATTGAACAGCAATTTATGGAACCCGGACCCTATATCGCGTGAAACCAGAAGATTTCCCACAGGACATACAACCGCACATCGTGCCCCGGCCCCAGGGGCGCCTCGTTTATCGCTGCCTGGGGTGCGGCGGCGAATATGGCATTGACATCCTGCTCTATATCTGTCCGGATTGCAGAAGCGTCCTGCTGCTCCATGACACCGAGTTCGACCGGCTGAAGAAGATCT
>SKZX01000154.1 GCA_007127175.1 Desulfobacterales bacterium | reverse complement strand
GGCCACCAGAACGGTTGTCGCTGCCGCAAAATCAACGGAATACCCGCGCGTGTTGGTCAGCAGGGTGATCCGTTCGCTAACGGTTTTGATAACCCTTGCCCCGCCCATGGCAATGCCGATGGCAATGCCCACCCCGCCGAAGAGCAGCAGGTAAAACGGTACGGGTATCTGGGCGCCCACTTCCCCGGTTTTTGTCAAAAAATAAATCAGGGCCAGGGGACCGATGGCATTGGCCACGTCGTTTGCGCCGATTGCCAGCGCCACGTAGCATGACGTGCCGACCTGGATCGTGCGGAATATCATTTCCGGGTCACGGGTGCGCCCCTTTTTCATGAAAAGCCGGGCCAACAGGTTTCGACCGCCGAAACCACCGGCAATCCCCAGTATCCCTGCCACCAGCATTGCCGTTACGTCTCCCACTGCCATGAGCTTGCCCACGGGCGTTTTGAACAGAAATGACATGACAATGACGAATACGGCCACACCGATAAAAACGGGGGACAACCGGAGGGCAGAGGCAAAGGCATCCTTTTGAACAAGGACGAATTTAACGATTATCCGAAACATTACAAATGCGATGGTCATGCTGAAAACCGGTGAAATGACCCAGCTTCCGACAACGGCGCCCAGCACGCCCCAGTTTATGACGCCAAAGCCGCCCGTAATCAGTCCGAAACCGACCATGGCACCGACAACCGAATGGGTGGTCGATACCGGCAATGATTTCCACGTGGCAAAGGAAACCCACATGGCCGCCGCCATCAGGGCTGAAAAAGCCCCGATCATGGCGATTTTGGGGTCTTCGAGAACCTGGGGGGAGATGATGCCGCTGCGGATCGTATCGGTGACATGGCCGCCAATAAATATGGCCCCAACGATAACCAGTATCCCTGCAATAACAATGGCCTGTCGAAGGGTGATCGCTTTTGCCCCCACGGCCGATGCCATCGAGTTGGCCACATCATTTGCGCCAATATTCCATGACATGTGGAAACCAACAGCAAAACCCAGTGCTAAAATCAAATACTCCATTGGCATGATCAGTAAAACCCTGTTGTAACGGTATTCAATAAGGCCGCTGCCGGGGCATTGTCTATACCTTTCAGGAAACCCGCTGTTCCTGAATGTCATCGGAAGCATTTCCCGGCAATACCTCCCCGTCCGGCATGAGGGGACTGCAAACACAATATGTAAGGGCCGAATGTTACATTTTCGTGTACTTCCCTTGTCTTTCACGTGACATGGCTATTTTCCCGATATCTTCATTTATTTGTCACACGATCGTCAAATTGAGCACATATGTTTCTGCTAAGTGGTCGTGGGCATAAATGCAGTGATTTTCCGCCTTGCGCTTCTGGCTTTCGGTTTCGGCAAGGGCCTCCCCGACCGCCAGAAAATCCTGGATGGCGGCACTTTTTATTTTCTTTTGATTTCGATTTCGATCTTCCCCAATGAGATCAGGCCGGAAGACAATTTTGAGATGGGCTCTAACCAATGACGATGAAACGGCTGAAAACCACACCAGGGATCAGAAACATTCTTTTTGCCACTGATCTCTCAGAAAAAGCCGGCCATGCCTTTTCCTATGCAGCCGGGATGGCTGACGCATATGGCGCGGACACGACCATCCTTCATGTAATCGAAAAACTGCCGCCCAATGCCGAACTGTTCATGCTCTCAGTGCTGTCGATTGACAACCGGCATGAACTCATCAATAAATTAAAGGCCGATGCTGCTGCAGAAATTGAGGAATATATCGGCCGGTTCTACACCGGGAATGCCCGACGGATTCAGGAATGCAGGTCCGCTGCCGGCACGGTCCTGGTGGAACCGGGCAATGCGGCAAAGCGTATTCTGCACCATGCCGGAACCGGCAAATACGATGCCCTCGCCATAGGAAGCAGCGGCCGCGGTATACTGCATGCGGTCATGTCTGGCGGGACATCACTTAAAGTTATAAAAAACAGTCCTATACCGGTCTTTGTCGTTCCAATGAATAAAGACACGCTGCTTTAGACCATCCGGCAGGATTTGCCATGCAAAAAGCCTCCCCCCTTATAGAAAACAGGAAACCCCCTTTGTTCATGCTGGCTTTATCCGCGTTTGCATATCCGCGTTTGCAAATTGACAAGCACATTGAATTTTGATATTAAATTTTCATGGATTAACATCATCCTACTGATCAACTTTCCGTTCTTACAATCAATTCGCTTCAGTATGCATCACCTGCAGGGGCGGGAACAGGGGAAGGAATGCCCATACCGATTCCGAGGAAACATCCATTACCGTGGATAGGGGCGCTGCTTCTGATTTCAGCCTTTATCACATGCACATGGGCCTTCGCTTTTGAACAAGGTGACACATCCCCGCTGATCGTCGGCCACCACCTGGAACGCCTGAGCATCACCCCCCACATTTCCTACCTCATCGATCCCACCGGGGATGCGGAGATACATGATATAGTCCGCCATTCCGAGCGTTTCAAGGCTGTTCCGGACCGCAGGGGCGACCCGAGTTTCGGGTATTCAAGGGCAGCCTACTGGTTTATGCTCAGGGTGAACAACCGGAGTTCCGTGCCCGTGGACTGGGTCCTCGAGTTCAGTTACCCGCTCACTGACTTCATTGCGCTCTACGTCCCGGACAACGATACCTACCGCGTCTTAAAGACGGGTGACCGGCTGCCGTTTGACCAGCGGGAGATTTACTACCGAAACTTTGCATTCCCCCTGACGGAGCCGCCAGGTGAACGGGCCTACTTCCTCCGGGTTGAATCGAGCGGCGCACTGACCGTTCCCCTCATGGCCTGGTCACCCCCCGCGTTTCAACGGAAGATGAACGTGGAAACCATGGTCATCGGCTTCAGTTACGGCATACTTCTTGCCTTGGCGATCTACCACCTGTTCATCTTTTTTTCCATCCGGGAAAACAGTTACCTCTTCCTGGCCTTTATAATCGTTTTTCCGGGCCTTTTTTCAATGACCAACATCGGCATCACATACCAGTTTCTCTGGCCCGATAATCCGGCTTGGGGAAACAAGGCGCACCCTTTTTTTCTGGCAATGGGCAACCTTGCGACCCTTCAATTCGCCCGGGTCTTTCTCAATACCAAGACCGTCTTCCCGCGATTAGATCTTTTTCTTAGAATCGCCATGGCGCTTGCCGCTCTACTCATACCGCTTTCCCTGGTTGTCGAATACTACCATATGACCCGCGCCACTGCACTGCTGACATTGGTTACCGGCATATTGGTTATAACCGCCGGGGTCGCCGCCTTTGCAAAGGGATACCGCGAAGCCCGCTTTTACCTTCTGGCCTGCATAGCGTTTTTTGTCGGCGCCATGCTCTCGGTAGTCCGGGCATACGGTTTTCTTCCGGAAAATTTTATCACCCTGTGGTCCAGTCAGATCGGATTGGCGACAATGGCGCTTCTTTTCTCATTTGGCGTGGCAGACAAAATTAACGTCATCCGGCGGGAAAGGGAGAAAGCCGTGGAAGCCCTGGCAGACTCCGAGGAGAAGTACCGGAACCTGGTGGAAAACGCCCATGACGGCATTGTCATGCTGCTCGATGAACGGCCGGTCTTTGCCAATAACGCCTTGATGGAAATGCTCGGCTATCCGCCCAAAGAATTCATGTCTCTGGCGATGGCGGATTTGCTGCCTGAAACCCCAACGGGAAAGGATCTCGTCATAGCGCGTTACAGGAAACGAATCAGGGGGGAGGATGTGCCCTCAAGATACGAAGGCCAGATGATGAAAAAGGACGGCACGGTGATCGACTGCGTGTTTTCGGCATCGGGCATCAATATCGGGGGCCGTTGGGGCGTGATCGCCATCATATCCGACATCACATCCCTGAAGCGGGCGGAGCGGACCATTACGGAACAGTACGACGAAATCCAGAACCAGTATTCGGCGCTTGCAGCGTTAAACCAGGAACTGAGTGCCGCCCAGGAAACCCAGGTAAACCTTAATCAACAGATTGCTGAAGAAAAAGAACAGCTTGCAACGATACTCAAATCCATCAGCGACGCGGTGATTGCCACGGATATCCAGGGTCGGGTCATCCTGATGAACAATGCGGCCGAACGGCTGACCGGGAAAAAACAGGAAGAGGCGATCGATCTCGATGTGAGGGAACTGCTGAAGATTCCCCCGGGGTCGCTTCCGGAGGGCATCGGCGACGCTGCCCTGAATGGGGATTATCCGGTTACGCCTTTCATTACAGACGCTCCCTTGAAGCTGACGCGCAAGGACGGTTCCCAATATGACGTCGAGATTGCCGGCGCCCCGCTTCGCGCCCCCGGGGGCGGCAGGGCGGGCATGGTCCTTGCCGTGCGGGATATCACGGCCAAAATGAAGCTTGAAAAGGAAATCCAGAAGGCCGGTAAAATTGAATCCATCGGGATTTTGGCCGGGGGGATCGCCCACGACTTCAACAACCTCCTTACCGCCATCATCGGCAACCTGTCGCTTCTGAGGGAACTGATCCCCAATGAGCACCACCAAGCCGCCCCGGTCCTTGACCGCGTCGAAAAAGCCGCTGTGCAGACCGTCAACCTCACGCGTCAGCTGCTCACCTTTTCACGCGGCGGCGAGCCGGTTAGAACGCGCGCGTCAGTCCATGACCTTCTGCACAATAACATCGATTTTCTGCTGTCCGGCAGCACGGTAACATCCCGTTTCGACATCCAGGAAGACATCTGGCCGGTAGAAGTGGACACGGATCAGATCGTCCAGGTGATCCACAACCTGGTTATCAATGCGGTGCAGGCGATGCCCGGGGGCGGGGAACTGGTTGTCTCTGCGGCCAACCACGACCGTGTGCGGTGGCTCCCCCTGCCCCAGGGACGCTATGTTCGCATTTCTTTCAAGGATCACGGCGTGGGCATCCCAAGGCACCAGTTGAGCCGGATATTCGACCCTTATTTTTCCACCAAGCAGCAGGGAAACGGGCTGGGCCTTTCCATTTGCTATTCCATCGTAAAAAAACATGGTGGGCATATCGACGTGGAATCGGTTGAAAATTCAGGGAGCAGTTTCCATATCTATCTTCCGGCAACCGAAGGGGATATTCCGCGGAAAAGCGCGGTTTCCCATGCATCAAAGGTCCGCAGGGGCAGGGTCCTGGTCATGGACGACGAAGAAGCGGTAAGAGAGGTCGCCGATGGGATTCTTTCGCATCTGGGTTTCGAGGTGGTATGCGTCAAGGAAGGCGACGCGGCCGTCGAACACTACCACCGTGCGCAAACGGGAGGCACGCCATTTTCAGCCGTGATCCTGGACCTTACCGTCACGGGCGGAACCGGGGGGCGGG
>SKZX01000162.1 GCA_007127175.1 Desulfobacterales bacterium | reverse complement strand
TTGCTGAAATCTGCCCCCTCAGCTGGCGGTCCTTGGTTTCACATAGAATACGTCCCAGGATCTGTATGCCGAAATACCCCATTTCATCTATAAGGGCATTGATCTGTAACTGTTTATCAGGATCCGCGGTTTCATAGGCATGGACCAGCTTGTCCGACTGGTCTTTGAATATGTAGGCGAACAACCGCTCCAATTTGTCATTTTCTTCAGACGCTATGCCGTTTTCCATTGAAAGTTCTTCGGACGGATGATCCAGGCCGGGCGCATCGGCTTGTATCCGCGCTTCTGAACCGCTGTTTTCCCCTGCGGCAACGGCGTTTATGCCGCCGGAAATACGCTGGAGAACCTGCCAGTCCCCGTTTTCGATGAGCAGGGGGGCGGCCCTTCGAAAACAATTGATATACACCATGAGGTCTTCGCCGGATTTCGCAGCGGCCACCGCGTTTTCGTAATCATCGATGTTTTTTCGGATATCAGTGGCCATTTTGCGGGTATTGATCACATACTGGGCGTCAACCGGCAGTTCTTCAAACCTCAGAATCTCATTTTCATACAGATAGGCCAGGAAATGATGCCCCCCGGTGATGTCTTCAATGACGATCCGCCGCGAAATCATTTTCAGGATGCGCTTGATGCCTTGCAGGCGCTGCTCGATCCGGGCGTCGTCCGGCTCCTCGGCCGCTTTCCGGTTCAGCCACTCAAGCTCGGCAAACGTATATTGGGATGCGGGCAGGAGGGTCCGGGCCGGAAGTGCATCCACAATGATCTGTTCAATCTCCCTGGGCGTCATGTTTTTGACATGTTCGGCGATAATATAGCAGTTGACCAGAAAATCATTGAGCAATCGCGGATGCACAAGGGGACGGATGATATCCTCGACGGACTGCCGCTTCATTTTGCTGACCACTTCTTCGGGTATCCCCTTGAACAGCGGCAGCAGCTTCAGGTCCTTGGCAAGCCGGTGCATGGCCATAGCCACCCGCCATGGCAGGTTTTTCTCAAAATTCAGCTGGTCATCTTCAAAAACGGCCGAAATCTCAGTGATATTATTTTTAACCATATCGTTTGTCAGCATGCGGCCGGCGTCCTTGCCGGATACCCGGTCAACCTCGGGGTTGCTCATGACAGCGATGAATGCGTCAAAATGGTCCGTACCGATCTGTTTTTTGATGGCAATGCTCAGGAGTTTTTTCTTCTCAAAGTATTCATAGAGTTTCGGAACAAACAGCGCGGCCACGCCTTTGCCCACAACCATTCGAACGGGCACCGGGGAATCCAGCAGGCCGGTGATCACGATATCCTCATGCTCTCGGGACTGTTCCTTCGTGAGCATGAGTTCCCTTGAATCACCAAGCACTTTTTGAAATTCATCATGCAATCCGCGCCGGGCCGTTTGCGCGCCGGGATGGTCCGGGTCGTAATACCCGGTCCGCAGTATGGCCTTGGTGAGGTTCATGATAAAGGTGCCGACCGGCGCTGCCCGTTCCTGCTCCTGCGGCGTCAGGGTCTTCTTGTCAATGGTTGTTTGCAGGGGGGGGTCAGGGGGCATTTCAGGGGCGGGCTTGCGCTCACCGTCGGAAACAATTTCCCGCAGCCATTGGAGCCGCTGATCTTCCTTCGGCGCCTTTTCTGCAGCGGCTTCCGGCACAATGCCAGTGGGAACTTCACGGCCGGTATCCGGGGGCGTCTGCTCAAAAAATTCGTCAAAGACGATTTCACACCCGTCCGGGAGCTGCCGGGTTACGCTCCCCTGGAGTATCACGCTGTGCTGTTTTACGGTTTCAAGGAGGAGCACCACCACAGCGGTATCGTTGGGCAAGGGGTTTCGCAGCGGGATCAACGCCCTGCGGGATTGCCTGGCCGGGGTGAAAAACGCTTGGAAGCGCTCAAGAGACGCAAACGTGACGATAAGCAGTTTTTTATTCATAAAATGCTCATTTTTCCAGGGCGCACGCATGAAAGACGGGATATTTTATCAAAGTACCATCAAAAACGCCTGCAAGTCAAAAAATTTGTTCCGGCCCGGGCAACCCCCGTTGAAAAGTTATGCCCCGAAGGGGCAATGGATATAGACGGTGGTTTCTACTACCGGTTATACGAACATGTATCCTCCGGGACATTAGAGGCATTTCACATTAACTTGCTCCACCGGCCTGCAGCATCTTGACAAAACAATGCGGCCTGACCTAACATGGCACAGGATGCCGTTTCTTTAAACACACAACCCCGGAAACGCAAAAGGAGAGCAGGATGAACGAGATGACAGCGTACCGGCAATTTGCGGAAAAGATGCTGCATGGTGACTCAAAATGGATTCCCGCCATTTTGAAGTCCATGATCAATGACGAACAGGCGGTGCTGCTCGTGAGCTTGCCGGGAACCGCCGAAGACATGGCCGAAAAAACCGGCCGAAGCACCCAGGACATCGAAAATGACCTTCTGGATATGTTCCGGAAGGGGCTGACCTTCAAAAAAGAAAAAGACGGCAAGACCCTCTGGAACCCGCCGCTCCATATCGCCCAGTTCCACGACGCGACCATTGTCTGGCCCGAAGCCACCGAAACATTCTACGAAAACTGGCGGAACTACATGGAAGAAGAGTGGCCGAAGATGGCGGAAATATTCACCCAGCTTCTGCCACGCCCCTACACCCGTGTCATTCCCGTGAACAAAAGCATCGAGGGAATCCGGGCACAAGTGCTTGCACCGGAAAACGTCCGGGAAATGGTGGAAAACGCACAAAAGATAGCGGTAACCAAGTGCACATGCCGCACGACAATGAAAAATTGCGATGCGCCCATCGATGTGTGCCTGCAGGTCAACCGGGGGGCCGATTACGCCATTGACAGGGGATCAGGGCGGGAGGTGTCAAAGGAAGAAGCCATGGACATCATCCGGCGCGCCCAGGAAGAAGGCCTTGTCCACGTTACGGTCAACAAATCCGGGATGGGGCATTTTATCTGCAACTGCTGCGGGTGCTGCTGCCAGGCCTTTACCCTGCTGATTTCGGACGGCCTGCCATTGTGCGACCCCAGCCGCTTCATTCCCGTGATCGATCATGACCGATGCACGGCCTGCGGGGAATGCGAGGACCGTTGCTGGTTCGGCGCCATCGTCGTCGACGGCGAAAGCGCCCGCGTGCTGGACGAAAAATGCCTGGGCTGCGGGCAGTGCGCCGCTGTATGCCCCGAGGAAGCCATCGTGTTGGAAGAAGCCCGGGAGCCCGGTTTTATTCCTTCCTGAACCACAATCCTTTGAAAACCATAAAGAAGGAAAACAGGAATAAGCGCCATGTCCCGGTTTTTGAAAAAAATATACACGTGGATGCTTGGGAAAACGACGATTCCCTTTAAAATTGTTTTTTCAGACGGCTCGCACTGCACCCACGGCAACGCGCCCCCTGAATTCACCATCCGTTACCGGACAAAAGCAGCCGAGCTCAACTCGGCGGTTTTCCTGGGATGGGGCCTGATCGAATCCTATATCAGCGGCGAAGTGGACATCGACGGAGACCTGAAAGCCATCATCCGCGCTTCCGCCGACAACGAAGCGCCCCTGGCGGAAACCGCCCGGCAAACCCGCATCTTCCACCCGCTCGTCCGAATCCGCAACTTCTGGCACGAAGTGGTCTTCGGCAACCGGCGCAGCAACCAGGGCGTAAGAAATGCCCTGGCACACTACAACCGGGGATCGGACCTTTTCTGGCAGTACCTGGACCCCACCATGACATACACGTGCGCTTACTGGAAGGAAGGCACCCGGAACCTGCGGGAAGCCCAGGAGAACAAGCTGGACCATGTCTGCCGCAAGCTGCGGCTCAAACCCGGTGAACGCCTCGTCGACGTTGGGGGCGGATGGGGATCACTCCTCTTTCACGCAGTCAAACATTACGGGGTCACCGGCACCAACCTCAGCCCCACCATCAACCAGAACCGCTGGCTGCTTGAAAAGGCCCGCAAGGAAGGGCTCGCGGATAAAATCGCCGTCCAGGAAAAGGATTTCCGGGAGGTGGAAGGCGTCTTTGACAAGTACGCGTCCCTTGGTGTGTACGAACACGCGGGAAAAGGGCAGCTCAGGGACTGGGTCAGGGCCATGGCCCGCTGCCTGAAGCCCGGCGGCATCGGGCTTTTGCACTTCATCGCCCACGACCGCCCCATGGAAACCGATTTTTTTATCCGGAAGCATATTTTCCCGGGCGGCTACATCCCGGGACTTACCGAAACCATTGACCTGATGGCCTTCCACGGTTTAGAAATACTGGATATCGAGAACCTTCGCCGCCATTACGCGCTGACCCTGGACGAATGGGCCGCCATGTTCGACGCCAACTGGGAGACCATTCATGCGTTCAACCCGGACCTGTTCGACGAACGGTTTCGCCGAACCTGGCGGATTTACCTGCATTTCTGCGCCGAGGCGTTCCGGGCAAAAAACGCGGTGCTGAGGCTCTACCAGATCACTTTTTCCAAGGGGAATACCACCGAATACCCCATGGACAGGGGCTTCCTGTATGCTACCTGAGTTTTTCCGCAGTCCCGCCTTAAATCAACCCATGCAACAATGAAACAAGGTCAATTCCGTGTTGAGGTGGGTCGGTGCTGCCCCGGCAACTGCAGGAGAACGCTGATATCTCTATGGCTCGCTCCCTTGCGCCCTGTGATAAACGGCAAAGCCACAGGGCGCTGGCGTCCGCTTCGCCAAGCAACCCCCCTGCAATTGTTGCCAGGGCAGCACCGACCCACCTCAACACGGAATTGGTCATTTATATAGCCATCTACCCTCATCCAGCATTTCCACCTTTTCTTTTCGACTGTCAAATCATGATGCCGTAAAAAGTTCAAGATCAAGGCTTGCGCGATTTTAGAAGAATTGAGAGTACTTATGTGTACGTGATATTCTTCGGAAATCGCGCGTAACGCAGATATTGGGCTTTTTATGGTGCCATAGGGATGGGGCTCCCGTAACTACTGTATTGACCGGTGCCGGATGGTCATGGGGTCGGCAGGTGGCGGCTTGTCGTGCCATTTCAGTCGTTTCCGATAATACAGCCGGGCCGCCTCAAGCATGATGCGCGGCATGGTCAGGTGCGGCATGAAGGGGTGGCGCAGCAGGTTTGCAAGATGAGCGCTTTTTGTCAGCTCCCGTCCTTTTCCCCACAGGCGGGCCTCGAATATTTTTTCATCATCCCGGACCAGGTCGATCCGGACATCCAACCCATCTCCTGGCGGGGAAAAGAAAAACGCGTAGCGTCCTGCCATGTCATTAAACGGCGATACGTGAAAAGCTTTTTCCGCAGAAAATCGGAGCACGGCATTGCCGGATGAAACACCTTT
>SKZX01000209.1 GCA_007127175.1 Desulfobacterales bacterium | reverse complement strand
CCGGTGGGGCACATGGACACGCAGGTGCCGCAGAAGGTGCACCGGGACATTTCCAGGGGAAGCCCGTGAAGCGTTGCGGGGCGCGAGGAAAATCCGCGGTCGCTGTAATCGATGGCCCCGATGCAAACCAGTTCGTGGTCCGCCCGGATGCACTTGCCGCACAGGATGCACTTGCTGAGGTCCCTCGAGATAAACGGGTTGAGGGTTTCAAACGGCTTGTGGTTGGGCATGGGATAAAGCCGGGTCTCTGCAACGCCCAATTGGGCGGCGATCATGCGCAACTCGCACCGGTTTCCCTTGCTGCAGACGATGCAGGATTCCGGGTGCTCCGCCATCATGAGCCGGACAATGTTTTTCCGGTTTTCGATGACCCGCGGGGAATCGGTATGGATTGTCATGTCCGGGGCAGCGGGGGTGACGCAGGAGGCCATGAGCCGGCCGGTGTTTTCCTCTTCCACCAGGCAGATCCGGCAGGCCCCGTAAGGGGTCAGCTGGGCATGGGCGCACAGGGTGGGAATGCGGATTGAATGGCTTTTTGCAGCGTCAAGGATGGAGGTGCCGGGCGGACAGGTGACTTTTTTGCCGTTGATGGTAAGCAGTATGTTTTTCAAAACTGCGGCTCCTTTGGTCGTGTCTTGATAAAAGGGCCAATGGGCGCATTGCGTCATTGTTCCGGAAACGGAAATAGTGCAGTGCCGCATCAGTGGGGCATGCGGCATCCGGTCAATCGCTATTTGAGTTTGGCGGCATCCAGGTAATGCCGGAGCTTTTCTTCGCCGCCGATGGTTATGATATGGACGCCGTCACAGAGCTGCTTGAGCCCCTTGATGGTGTCGGCGAACAACTCGATGCTGGCTTTTTCCTTGTCCTGGGCCAGGGCCAGTTTCTGGATGACCCATTCAGGGACCAGCCCGCTTTTCAGGTGGCGGTTCAGGAATCGGGCCATGCCGGCCGTGCGCAGGATGAGCACTTCCGCGATGACCGGCACCCCGAAGGTATTGGTGCGGTTGAGGAATTTTTCGAAATTTTCCAGGTCGAATACCGGCGTGGTCAGGAAGTAGCCGGTACCCATGTTCGTCATGGTTTCCATTTCCCGGAGTTCGAGGTCGGGCACGTTTTTGCCCCACTTGGACTCCACGCCTGAGCCGATGAGGAAATCCGCTTTTGCTTCGATTGTCTGGCCGTCCACGGTGCGCCCGTCCCGGATGTGCTCGATCACGGATTGCAGTTTTCCGGCATCCACGTGGAAAAACATCATTTCCTGAAGGCTGTCGCCCGTGATCCGGTAGTCTTCAGTGAACACCAGGAGGTTTTCGATGCCGGCCTGGCTGGCCGACACGAGGTCCTTCTGAAGCTGGATGCGGCTTTTGTCCCGGGTGGTGGTCTGGTAGATCGATTCGAACCGGTTCTGCTTCAGTATTTCACACGTCTTGATGGTATCGCCAACGACACCCTGGAGCTCGGTCTCGGAAAGGGAGACGCCGTCCACGCGCCCCCTGATTTTGCTGAGACTTTGGATCATCTCGTCGGCTTCCTGCTCGATGGGGGCCTGAACTTCGGTGGTGACAACGAACTGTTTCTTGTTGAGTGCGTCCCTGAGTTTCATGGGCATCCTCCTTGCTGGTTGTTTAATGGTACTCTGGCAGGATAGCTATTCCTTTAGGCCCAGCATCCGAGCCACTTCCTCCTTGAGTTGGGGCAGGGGGAGCGGTTTGGAAAAACAGGCGTCAGCGCCGTATTCTTTCATGCGGGCAAATTTCTCTTCATCCAGGTATGCCGAAAGGACAATGATTTTCGTGTTTTTTGTCTCGGGTGAGGATTTGATCTTCCTGCATACATCGTACCCCTTGATATCCGGCATCATGATATCGAGGATCAGGATATGAGGCTTGAAATGGTTGACCTGGAGCCCCGCCTCGAAGCCGTCCGCAGCGGAAATGACCTCGTAGTCGTGCTCGTCTTCCTCGAGGGACTGTACAATGCTTTCCACAATAATGGGGTCATCGTCGACCACTAAGATTCTTTTCCGGTTTTCATCGGTAACGGTTTCGGGTATGGGAATCCCCTGCCGGGTCATGAAGGATTCCAGGTCCTTCCGGTTGATACGGCGGTGCCCCCCGGGCGTCCGGTACGCCTTGATGTGGCCGGCGTCGATCCAGTTGATGATGGTTTTGGAGGAAACATTGCAGTATTTGCTTGCTGTAAACACGGTGAAGACGTCGTCCATTTCGGGCCTCCTTTTAAGAAAAGGGGTTGTCTTTTTAATTATTATAGTAATTATAGTTTTTTGATTAGTCAAGCAAATATACAATCTTTTCCAAAAAAAGTAAAAATGACTGTTTTGTTTGTATAATATTAAAAATTGAAGGCCTGCGGATGGAGACGGTCAGGAGATATTTTTGAAGAAATTATAGTTATTATATTAATTTGTTGAAAATGAGTTTTTTGGCTCATTCTGCTCCGCCTTATCGATGGGCAGGGTGATCCTGAAGGCTGCACCTTCACCGGGTTTGCTGCTGACCGTGATATCCCCGCCATGTTCCTTTATGAATCCATAGCACACGGATAGGCCGAGTCCGACGCCCTTGACGCTGTCTTTGGTGGTGAAAAAGCTTTCAAATATGTGTTTTATATTATGCTCGGCAATGCCGACCCCGGTATCCGCGATTTCGATGACGACCATCGTGTTTTCCCTGCTTGTGCGAAATGTCAGGATGCCGCCCTCGGGCATGGCGTCCCGGGCATTTGAAATCATGTTTAAAATCACCTGGCGCATCTGGTTTTTGGACAGGTATACCGCCGGAAGGCCTTCGGCCAATTCCGATTTGACCTTGATGCTGTGCTCCTGGAGCATCTTTTCGTGGAGGATGATCATTTCCTCGATGATGGTGTTCATGTCGGCATAGTCTTTTTCCTCCTGGTCGGGCTTTGAAAACGACAGCATTTTTCTCAGCATGTCGGCAAGGCGGACGGTTTCGGAAAGGGACATGTCCAGGAGTTTGCGGCGGCGGTTGTCTGGCTTGACCTCGCTCTTGAGCAGTTCCAGGGTGTTCATGATGCCGTAAATCGGGTTGTTGAGTTCATGGGCCAGCTGAGATGTGAGCCGGCCCATGGCGGCCAGTTTTTCACTTTGGAGCAGCTGCTGCTGAGTGTTGTGAAGGGCCCGCTCCATATCGATCCGCTCGGTCATATCCACGAACGAACCGACGGTGGCGACTTCCTTGCCTTCGTCATCGTAGATCATGGCGGCCGAAAGGGTCCCTTCGATAACGATCCCGTCCTTGCGCACGTAGAGCATGGGCATCGATTTCAGAATACCGACGCCGCCATGTTCGGGAGAGCGGATTTTCTTCATGATTTCCCTGGCAACCCCTTCCGGGTAGATTTTAGTGATGTGCAGCTTCCCGATGGTTTCGCTTGCCAGGTAGCCCAGGGTTTTTTCAGACGCACGGTTCCATATGAGAATGTTGCCCTTCAGGTCAGAGGCCATGATGGGGCTGGGGGAACTCTGTATGATCTTGTTCATGAAGTCATGGGCTTCCTTCAGTTTGCGCTCCATCAGGTACCGGTGGGTCTGATCGGCGGCGATCCCTTCATATCCCAGCACATTGCCCTGATGGTCGCAGCGGACGTTGGCGGTAAGGGAAACAATAAGCGGTGTGCCGTTCTTTTTTTTGAAATCGACCTCGTAGTCGGCCACCTTGCCTTCCTGCTCGATCATTCTCTGGAATCGCTGCCTGTCCTCGGGGCGCATCCAAAGCTCTGTCGCAAGGTCGAGGGACAGGAACTCTTCCTTGCTGTCATATTCCAGCATGTCCAGCAGCGCCTGGTTGGCGTCGACAAACCGGCCTTCTTTTGTGCTGATATATATGCCGACACCGACATGCTCAAACAGGGATCGGTAATTTTCCTCGGATGCCCTGAGCCGTTCCTCCCTGTTCCTGAGCATCGATATGTCCCGGAGAAACGACATTTTGGAAATGCTGCCGTCGGGGTTCTCAAGCGGTTTTTCCGTCACTTCGAAGATCTTGTCAACCTTTGAAAAATACATTTCAAGGGTCATTTCGTTGCCCTCGAAAACCTCAGGGGCATGGCACCATGGGCAGACCGTGTCCTGATCAATGACTTCATAGCACTTCCGGCCCGTGCCTTCCCCGAAAAGCTCGATCATGCGACGGTTCATGTATTCAATGGTATAGCTGGAATCGATAATGTAGATGGCTTCCTCGATGGATTCCAGAATGGCCTTCATCATGATTCTTTGTTTGTCCATAAAATAAATCTGTCCCCTTTTTCAATTCATTGGAATTTTGAAGCTGAAGTTCGAGCCGACGCCGACGTGGCTTTCAAAAGAGATGCTGCCGTTATGGGCACTAATGATTTTTCGGGTGATGGCCAGGCCCAGACCCGTGCTGGACTCGCTGCCGGTGGGGCGTATGCTGAGCCGCTGAAATTCGCTGAACAAAAGCCCCTGTTCTTCGGCAGGAATTCCGGGCCCTTCGTCCTGAACGCTGAAAACAGCAATGTTGTCAGCCGCCTCAAGGGAAACATAGATATTGGTACCCGGCGGTGAAAACTTGATCGCATTGCTGATCAGGTTGTCAACCGCCTGGCCGATCCGGCCGTAATCAAATGCAAAGTCCGGTATGTCGGAAATGTCAGTGTGGATGGAAATGCGCTTGTTGTCTGACTGGAGCCGGTACAGCCGTATGCGCTCCTCGACCAGGGTTTTAATGGATGCCTGCTTCTTTTTCAGGTCAAATTTTCCGGATTCCATCTGGGACAGGTCGAGAAGGTCGTTCAAAAGGTCGAGCATGTTGTTGCTGGTGGAATGGATAATGGAGATGAATTCTTTCTGTTCGTCGCTCAGGGGTTCTTTCCCCTTGAGGAGCAGCTCCGAGAAACCCCTTATGGAAATAACCGGGTTTCTCAGGTCGTGGGCGGCAATCCCCAGAAACTTGTTCCTGATGCTGACAAGCTGGTAGAGCCTTTCCTGCTTGGCCTTCAGGGACTGCTCGAGGTCGATGATCCGCATGCCGACCTTGATGCGTGCGTGAAGTTCCTTCAAATCGATGGGTTTGAGCAGGTACTCATCGATTCCGGCGTCAAAACCGGTCAAAAGGTCTTCCCTGTTTTCCCGGACGGTCAGCAGAATGACATACACATAATTAGGCGTATGCTGCTCCCTGATTTTCCGACATGTTTCAAGCCCGTTCAGGCCGGGCATGATCCAGTCGAGAATGGCTATGCCGATCTGCTGAGAGTTTATGATCTGGAGCGCTTCTTCACCGTTTGTGGCCGAAAAAATGGTATAGCCCTGCTTGTCGAAGTATTTGTGAAGCATTTCCCGTGTGGTGGTGTCGTCAT
>SKZX01000247.1 GCA_007127175.1 Desulfobacterales bacterium | reverse complement strand
CCTTCAACCCGCAGTTCTTCGTGATCGCAGCCGTCAACGTCGTCTTGCCGTGATCAATGTGACCAATCGTCCCCACGTTTACATGCGGCTTCTTCCGCTCAAACTTCTGCTTTGCCATTTTTCATCTCCGTCAACAAGGAAGTTGCTTGAAGCTTCCCGAATTACAATTCTTTCAAACAATACACTTTGCCCATCCGAACACAACCAGATGGGCAAATGTGAAGCAGTAAAAACAGAGGGCTGATCGCTTACCACCGGTAATGGGCAAAGGCCTTGTTCGCCTCGGCCATCCGGTGCGTATCTTCTCTTTTTTTGACTGAAGCCCCCCGCTGCTGCGCAGCATCCGAAAACTCACCGGCCAGCTTGTTTGCCATGCCTTTTTCCGGGCGTTTCCCCGCAAAACTGATAATCCATCGAATCGCCAGCGCCAGCTGCCGGTTGGGCCGGACCTCGGTCGGCACCTGGTAGGTCGACCCGCCAACCCGTCTCGATTTGACCTCAACATGCGGTTTCACGTTCTGGAGGGCCTGCTCGAAGACCTTCAAAGCAGATTCGCCTGTTCGGCGCTCGATAATATCGAATGCCTCATATATGAGGTTCTGGGCGGTTGACTTTTTACCGTCACGCATTACCGAATTGACGAAGCGCGACACAAGCGTGCTCCGGTACCTGTAATCCGGTATTACCTTTCTTTCCGGAACTTCTCTTCTTCTTGGCATTATCTGAACCTAAAACAATGGTTGGTGTTGATGGCGCCGTAATCATGCCAGGGTGCAGCCGCGCCATGCCTCATCAATAGTCACTTATAAAATTATCCGGGGGCATGCCATGCGGCTTCAGACTGCTTACTTCGGCCGCTTTGTCCCGTATTTTGAACGTCCCTGCTTCCTGTTCGCAACACCCAGTGTATCGAGCGTCCCCCGGACGATGTGATACCGTACACCGGGAAGGTCCTTGACCCTTCCACCCCGCACCAGCACCACTGAATGCTCCTGGAGGTTATGCCCGATACCGGGAATGTATGCAGAAACCTCAACACCGGTCGTCAAACGAACCCTGGCCACTTTACGCAAAGCCGAATTGGGCTTTTTTGGCGTCGCGGTATACACCCGCACACAAACACCCCGTTTCTGGGGTGACGCCTTCAATGCGGGCGCCCCTTTTTTCTTTGTCAGTTTTTGCCGCCCATGGCGAACCAACTGGTTAATCGTCGGCATCAGCAACCCCTAAAATGTTGTTTCATGACATCACTTTTCATGCGCCAAGCTAAAAATAAGGAATAATACTCGCAGACCCCAGGTCTGTCAAGCATTTTATCACAGAACTAAAATTATTATTACCACCGTTTGCCACACTTCCCGAAAGCCCTGTCATTCCATCAAATCGGCGCAGCACAAGCACCCCGGACACAACAGTCAATACTACTTGTATTCGGCCGCGATATCCGGCTTGCCATATTCCTGGCGCCCCGTGCCAGCGGGAATCAGGCGGCCCATTATGACATTTTCCTTCAACCCCCTCAACTCGTCACTGGCGCCTGCAATACTGGCGTCGGTGAGCACCTTGGTGGTCTCCTGAAAGGATGCCGCCGAAATAAAACTCTCCGTGGAGAGCGAGGCCTTGGTGATCCCCAGGATCAACGGCTCACCGATAGCGGGCGTGCCGCCTTTTACGAGAACTTCCTGGTTGGCGCGCTCAAATTCCAGCTTATCCACATTCTCTTCCGGGATGAACGTCGTATCGCCCACGGATTTAATCTTGATGCGACGCATCATCTGACGAATGATGACTTCGATATGCTTGTCGTTGATGCGTACCCCCTGGAGCCGGTAAACTTCCTGGACGCCGTTGAGCAGGTATTTTGCGAGCTCAACCTCCCCCTTGATGCGGAGAATGTCCTGCGGGTTCGGGCTGCCCGCAGTCAGGGTTTCCCCCGCCTTCACATAATCACCGTCATAAACGCTGATATGGCGGCCCCTGGGTATAAGATATTCCTTTTTCTCACCCGCATCCACGGGCGTCACAACGACTTTCTGCTTGCCTTTTTTACTTGATTTGGAAATGTTCACAAAGCCGTCAATCTCGGAGAGCACCGCCACTTCCTTGGGCTTCCTGACTTCAAAAAGCTCAGCCACCCGCGGCAGGCCGCCCGTTATGTCTTTCGTCTTGGTGGTTTCCCGGGGGATTTTCCCGATGATATCCCCTGAATAGACATTGTCATTTTCTTCAACCATCATGATCGTGTTCACGGGCAGCGCATAACGGGCCACACCCGCACCGGGGATGACGGCGGTTTTTCCTTCTTTGTCCTTTATGGAAATTCTCGGCCGGACATCCATTCCCTTGTATTCGACAACCGTGAGACTGGATTTGCCGGTTACCGGGTCAACACGTTCCTGCAGCGTTTTTCCGATCATCAGGTCCCCGAATTTCACCTTGCCTTCAACCGCCGTGATAATCGGCGTCGTAAATGGGTCCCAGGATGCAAGGAGATCGCCCGCCGTCACTTTCTGGTCGTTTTCAATCAACAACTCGGCCCCGTAAATGACAGGAAAACGGGACAACTCGCGACCGGTGTCCGAAACCACGGTGAACTCACCGCCGCGCCGGTTCATGACAATTTTGCGGTTTTCGGCATTGACCGCGACTTTCAAATCATTATACTTGACCGTACCGGAAAGCCTTGCCCTTATTTCAGCTTCCTCAACGCGCCGGCTCGCCGTTCCCCCGATGTGAAATGTCCGCATGGTCAACTGCGTTCCCGGCTCTCCAATGGATTGCGCGGCCATGATGCCGACCGTCTGCCCTATCTCGACAAACCCCCCGTGGGACAGATCGCGCCCGTAGCACATGGCGCACACCCCGTGACCGGAGCGGCACGTGAGGACAGACCGGATCTTGACGCTGGTCACGCCGGCATCGGTCACCCTGATCACTGCAGCCTCGTCAATCTCTTCATTGGCCTGCACAAGGACATCATCCGTGAACGGGTCCAGAACATCTTCCAGCACGATGCGCCCGAGAACCCTTTCCTCAAGCGGCTGAATCACTTCACCGCCTTCCAGCAGTGATTCGACCTCAATGCCCATCACGGTGCCGCAGTCGTGCTCCATGATGGTGCAGTCCTGGGCCACGTCAGCCAGCCGCCGGGTCAGGTACCCCGAGTTGGCGGTTTTAAGTGCGGTGTCGGCAAGCCCCTTGCGGGCGCCGTGGGTGGAGATAAAGTACTGCAGAACGGTCAACCCTTCACGGAAATTCGCCGTAATGGGCGTTTCGATAATCTCCCCGGACGGTTTTGCCATGAGCCCGCGCATACCGGCAAGCTGGCGCATCTGGTCCTTGCTGCCACGCGCGCCCGAGTCGGCCATCATGAATATCGGATTGATGGACTCCCCGCCTGTCTCCGTGCTCATCTTGTCGATTCGCTTGTCCTCAATGGCAGCGGCTTCCGCTTTTACATCGTTCATCCGGTAAGGTTTTTCCATTGCCTCCATCATTCTGTCGGCAATCAGGTCCGTCGCCTTGGCCCAGATATCCACCACCTTGTTGTATTTTTCACCTTGGGTGATGAGCCCCTCGGTATACTGATGATTGATTTCATCGACCTCTTCGCCTGCCTTTTTCAGAATATCCCATTTGCTGTCGGGGATAATCATCGCATCAATGGAAATGGACAGTCCGCCCAAAGTGGAATAGGCATAACCGATATCCTTGAGGCGATCGGCCAGGATGACCGTGGCTTTCGGGCCTTTCTGGCGATAGGTGTAATCGACGAGGTTTCTCAGTGTTTTCTTGTTGAGCACCCTGTTGACGATTTCAAAGGGAATCTCGGGTCGCTTTTCGACGACTTCGAAAAGGTGAAATTTACCGGCCGAATGGACGATATCGCTCACAGACCCCTGTTCAAGGGAGAATATTTCGTCTGCATTGGCCCGGGGCAGCTGGAAGATTTCCTGAAATTCAGATGCCGACAGCAACCCGATATTCCCCTGGTAGGTCCTGTCGAACGCCTCGGAATAATCCTTCACCAGGGTCTTGAAGATTGAACCGCCTTTCAGATCAGTCAACAGTTTTTCCGCTGTTACCCGCTCCGATACCATGATGTGGCGGAAGATGCAGCTGTCCCCCTTGGGAATAATCTCCCAGAGCAGAATCCGACCCACTGTGGAGTCATGCATTTTTCCCTTTACGCGGACCTTTATCTTGGCGTGAAGCCCGACGACGCCGGCATCATAAGCAGCCCGGACCTCTTCGGGGTCGGCAAACGTCATCCCGCTGCCGTGGGCCCCGGGCATCCCGAGGGTCATGTAATAGATGCCCAGCACAATATCCTGGGTGGGGACGATAATGGGGCTGCCGTTTGCCGGGGACAGAATATTGTTGGACGCCAGCATCAGCACCCGGGCTTCGATCTGCGATTCCATGGCCAGGGGGATGTGCACCGCCATCTGGTCGCCGTCGAAGTCGGCGTTGAAGGCCGTGCAAACCAGCGGATGCAGCTGAATCGCCTTGCCCTCGATCAATACCGGTTCAAACGCCTGGATCCCCAGGCGGTGCAGCGTCGGCGCACGGTTCAGCATGACGGGGTATTCCTTGACCACTTCGTCAAGGGTGTCCCAGACTTCCGGCGTTCGCTTCTCAACCCACTTTTTTGCGCTTTTTACGGTACTGACAATCCCTTTTTGCTCCAGGCGGTGATAGATGAACGGCTTGAAAAGCTCCAGGGCCATTTCCTTGGGAATGCCGCATTGATGAAGCCGCAGTTCCGGGCCGATGGTGATGACGCTTCGTCCGGAGTAGTCGACGCGCTTGCCCAGCAGGTTCTGGCGGAATCGCCCCTGCTTGCCTTTCAGGGTCTCACTCAGGGACTTGAGCGGCCGCTTGTTGGTGCCGGTCACCACCCTGCCCTGGCGGCCGTTGTCAATGAGCACATCCACGGCTTCCTGGAGCATCCGCTTTTCATTGCGGACGATGATATCCGGCGCCTTGAGTTCCATGAGACGGTTCAGCCGGTTGTTCCGGTTGATCACCCGCCTGTAAAGATCGTTGAGATCCGAGGATGCGAACCGCCCGCCCTCAAGGGGAACAAGCGGCCTGAGATCCGGGGGCATCACCGGGATCACGTTCAATATCATCCATACCGGGTCCAGGCCGGATTTCCGGAAGGCATCGACGACCTTCAATCGCTTGGCGAGTTTTTTCCGCTTGGCATCGGAGCCGGTGGTCAGGATATCAGCGCGCAATTCATTGTAAAGGGCCTCGATATCCACCTGCTCAAGAAGCGCCCGGATCGCCTCGGCACCGATTCCCGCTTCAAACTTGGTCCCGAAAAGCGCACGCGCTTCGCGGTACTTCTCCTCGCTTAAAAGCTGGAGCTTTGCCAGCCCCGTATCTTTTGGGT
>SKZX01000380.1 GCA_007127175.1 Desulfobacterales bacterium | reverse complement strand
GGTCGCGCCCACCAGGTCCCCCTGCCGGACCAGGGTATGGCTGTGCAGGGTTGCGCACATGACCTCGTCCACCATGTTGAAGGCCGCCAGCGATGCCGCGTTCACCGTCAGCAGTCCCTCATGGGCCGCACGCAAATTGATCCGCCCCTCAGACACGGTGTTTTCGAAGACGACCCCTTTTCCCGCAAGACCCTCCGCGAGAATGGCGGCCGCCTCGTTCTCGTGGATTTCGTCTTCTTCCAGGTCGATGAGGTAGAGGTGGTTCTTGCCCAGCTTCTGCAGGTGGCACAGGTCCTCGTCACAGACCTTGTGCCCCTTTTTAAAGGCAGGCCCCTTGAACCCGCCGGCGCTGATCTCGGTTATGTCGTGGGCCAGTTCGGTCCCCACGGCCTTTTCCAAAGGTATTTTCTTCAGCACGTGATATCCTCCTTAACCCGGTCGGATGATACCGATGATACCGGGGTCCAGTTCATGTCCGGCCAGCTCACTTCCACGCCATGGGAAAAATAGGACTGCCGCGTACACGGTCGGCACACCGGCCGGCCGTCTATTTCCACCTCCCGGTTGTCCCGGACCACCTGGCCGCAGCGGCAGCAGGTCACTTTCCGCCGGGTGGGCCCGGGAAGGTCGAACTCGGTCAGGTGCACGTTCACTTTCTGCACCCGGAAGAGCACGCTGTCGGGCATCCGCTTGTACGCGGCGATCTGCCGCGCCCCTTTCCCCTCGATCTCCGGGGCGTATACGTCCGCCAGGTCCCGCGATTCCTCCGTGGAAATGACCCGGAAGGCTTTTCCGGTCTCAAGATTCTTGAACGTTGCCGCCATGATGCCGTAGTCCATGAACTTCAGGCTTCTCCGGCCGAGCTTGACGCCGGTGACATGGGCGACGGCATCGGCGGTGCAGCGGTCCATCTCCACGAACACCAGAAACTTCTTGATCTGGTCCCGGTGAGAGGGGTCGTCCAGGCCGATCATGCGGCAACCGAGCATGGCCATGCGCACCCCCACCACCTGGCCGGCGCACAAGTGCCCGTGCGCGGCCGCCGATTCCTTCAATAACACGTCAAAAGGCTTCATGGGTTTTCTTTGTTCCTTATTTCATCTGTAAACACGCACCGCAAAAACGCATCCAGGCACCGCGCCAGGCCGGTGTAAAACGGATGCCGGTCTGTGGATCTGATTTTTTCACAAAATTCCGGAATCCAAGGCAAAATATAATTTTGCAGAAAAGTCTCCCGGATGTCCAGCATTTCCTGCTTTTCGTCAGGGTTGCCGATGCTTTCGGCGACCGTCTCCCGGAAAAGCAGGTAATAGACAAATTCAAGGACAACGGCCACGTGGTCAGGCGTTTCCGTGAAATCCCCGTCAATGGCCAGCCCGGCCCTTTGATACAGCTTTTCCATCGCCACGCTGGACGGCCCCATGACCCTGCCGCTTTTGTCCAGGTACCAGGACGCGTAAGGCGGTGCCAGCAGCTCCACCGGCCCCAGAAAAAGCTGCGTGTAGGCCACGGCAAGCGCGTCTGCGTCATCCTCTTGGAGGTATTTTGACAGGGGCGGCATCAGGGGCGCCGAACAGGGGCAGGCCTTTTGCAGGGAAGCGCCCAGCTTCTCCGAAACGCTTTCCCCGGAAAGCATCTGCTTGTCGGGCGGATAAAAACAGGCCGCAAAGAGCCGGCAGCAGTCCGCCACGGCCATCCGCCGGGCCGCCCGCATGGTGGTTTCCCGGGTGGTTTCCCCGGTGCTTTCAGTATTTAAGGTCGCTGTCTGCATACTCATCCTTTCCCACGGGTAAACGTGGCAATACCATTATCCCCGACGGACGCGAAAATATCATGTTCATCCCGAATCGCGTCTACACACCCCTGAAATTGTGATCTTCTTCCTTTATCCGATCGGGAAGCATGTAGTCATTGATGTAAAACACGTTGGGGAAATGCCCCCGCTGGTCCGGCTCCAGGAATTCCGCCCGGTTGTTTCTCATCCGGCGGGCCTTGTGGGTCAGCAGCAGATGGCTGACATCCGATTCAGGGTCGTGACGGTCGCCGAAGATCCGTGCATGGGCCGGGCACGCCTCCACACAGGCGGGGAGTTTTCCCTCTTTTACCCGGTGGGCGCAGAAAATGCATTTCTCTATAATGCCCCGCTCCCGCACCGCGCCATAATCCTCGTGTTTTATGTTGGTCTTGTGCGGCGGCGTTTCGCCGGCCGCCAGGGACACTTCCTCGCCCGTGCTGGTGATGCCCGGCAGCAGCGCTGTTTTGTCCCGGTAAAAGGCGTTCGGCTCGCTGAAGTTATAGCTGATCACGCTGTAACCGTGAAATGCGCGGTCAATTCCCCGTTCGCTGTACGGGCAGGCATCCTGGCAGGACTGGCAGCCGATGCACCGTTCCTCGTTCTGCATGGTGATGCCGTTTTCCATTTTATACATGGCCCTGGGATGCACCGGGCAAACCACCACGCAGGGCGGATTGCTGCAATGGTTGCATAACACGGGGTAAATGGCGTACTGCATGTGGGGGAACTTCCCTCTTTCCACAAAAACGAAGTCCGCCCAGTTAAAGGACTGGTCGTCGGTCCGGTCCTGGGTATTGTTTTCCGTTTTGCAGGCAATTGCGCAGATGCCGCAGCCCACGCATTTCTGCAGATCGATTACCATGCTGTATTGCGTCATTTATTTTTTCCTCCTGTATGGCTTGCCGCAGCCGCATGCGCCTCAAATAAAGCGCACGGGCGACAGCGATATAGTCTTGTTTTTTAAAAGTGGTTCCCGGTTACGCCAGCTCGATCCGCACGCCGAAAAACCCGCCGTTTCGCGCGGAACTGCCGGACAACGGCTCGTAAACATCCGGTATGATATCGTTGTTGTTCCCGCCGCGGGGCACCGCGTTCTTGTAGTCTTTGGCGGCCAGCCGGCCGTATGCCCAGTGCCCCTGTCCAAAGCACTTGGTGACGGACCCGGGCCGGACACCTTCCCACAGCTTGGCGGTCACGGTCATGGACCCGGCAATAGAGGTGACGCGGACGGTATCGCCTGTTTTTATGCCCAGTTCCCGGGCATCTTCCGGGTTGATCTTGATGACGTCCTGCCACCGTTCGTCACCCAGGTCGACCTTCTTGAATTCATAGTACCAGGGCGCGTTCTGGCTTCGGCCCTCCCCGTTGAGCCGGGACTTGTAATCAATAAACACGAAGGGGTATTCCTTTTGGTCGTCCACCCGCAGGGGCGGTTCGTAATGGGGGACAAACGCAAGCTCCCCCCTGCCCGTATACCCTGTTGCGGCAAGCACATCGTCAATATCCGTGTTGTGGTTTTTCGCATGGCTGGCAAGGGCATCCTTGAGGGTTTCACTGTAGAACTCGAATTTTTTCGTCTTCGTGCCGAAGTTCCCCCACAGCTTCCTGAATTCGTAGGGTTCGGAGTTGTAGATCCCCTTTTTCTTGAAATCTTCCCACCCGTCGATCTTGTCGCCTTTCAGCGGCGTTTCAGGGGCCCAGGCCGGGTGGCTGAATATCCGGGCGGTGATTAAGGTAAATTCATCCGCATTGGTGGGGGTCTGGCCGGTCTCCGGGTCCTTGAACGCCTGGGAGAAATAATTATACAGGTTGGAAAACCCCTTCTGGTGGAGTTTTTCCGCCAGCAGCCACATGATTTCGGTCTCAAACGGCTTTGTGTCCCACAGCCGCTTGATCACCGGCTGCTGGATGGAAATGTGGGAATGCAGGTTCGCCTTGTTGGTGACGATATTGAGCTGCTCAAATGGATGCTGCGGCGCCGGCAGCACAATATCGGCAAACTGGGCCATTTCAGATGCATGGGTGGTCACCTGCGCGTAAAAGGGGATCTTGGCCATTGCCTTGTCCCACCTTTTGGTGTCATGGCCTGAAAAATTAAAGTTGTTCCAGTACCCGATGGCCACCTTGATGTCATAGGGGTCTTCGGCGAGCACGGCATTGGCAACGTTGTTGGTCAGCACGCCGCTGCCGGCGCGCCCCCTTGCCAGGTTTGGGAACTGCTTGTAACCCCGCTGATCGATTTTTTGATGTTTCCTGCCTTCCCTGGCAATATCATCCATATAATCATCAATTGCGGGCAGCCTGCCCAAAGGAAGTGGCGGCTGCCGAAGGGTCCCGCCCCTGTTGTCGACGGCGCCAAGCAGACCGTTCAGCGCATGAATGGCAGACGATGTATAGGCGCCCCGGGGACTCATCACCGGCCCGGGCCCAAGCCACACGGCCACGCGCGGGGCCGCGCGCCCCATGCCTTCGGCCACCTTGATGATCAGCTCTTTTTCAACGCCAGTTTTTTCTTCAGCCCATTCGGGTGTTTTGTCCTTCAACTCCAGGTTCCACCATTTGACAAGCCCGTGGGTGTGCCTCTCGTTAAACAGCCGTTCGTTGATTTCTTCATTTACGGCAAACCGGTTCCGCCCGTCCCTGAAATCCCCCACGAACTCACGGCTCCAGA
The DNA here is from genome assembly GCA_007127175.1 of Desulfobacterales bacterium. Taxonomy (GTDB): domain Bacteria; phylum Desulfobacterota; class Desulfobacteria; order Desulfobacterales; family Desulfosalsimonadaceae; genus B1SED10-16. Next base: position 951 of record SKZX01000380.1, on the reverse strand, counting down.
ACCCTTTCACCAGGATCACGTGCGCCATGGCAAGGGCAAGCGCCCCGTCTTCACCGGGTTTGACCGGCAGCCAGTGGTGCCCCTTGGCGGCGGATGTGGAAAACCGGGGGTCAACCGTCGCGACGGTGCCATTTTTGAGCAGGTTCCCGAATCGGTGGATGGTATTGGGGAGCTGACGGTTGGAGCTCAGGGGGTCGCACCCCCAGATCAGCAGGTATCGGGTATAGGCCAGGTCATAGTCGCGGTATCCCCAGAACCCTTCCGTGAAGTAGGGGCCGAACTTTTCTCCTTCCGCGCATATGGAGCTGTGGGAGATGTTGTTGGGGGATCCGAATATGGCCGGAAAGTTGCCATAGCCTATGGCGGTGGTGGTGGGTGAATACCGGCCCCGCATCAGAAGAAATTTGTGAGGTTCTCCGTTCCTGCGCAGCTCAATGAGTTTTTCTGCAATGGTGTCCATTGCCTCGTCCCATGAAATCGGCACAAACTTCGGGTCAACGCCCTTCCCTTTTTCCGGGTTGGTCCGCTTGAGGGGCACCTTTATGCGGTCCGGGTCATACACCAGTTGCAGCCCCATGTGCCCCTTGGGGCAGCAGTAGCCGTTGTTGGCCTTGCACAGTTGGTTCCCGCGCACCTTGACCGCCCTGCCCTCCTGGACAAAAATCTCAATGGGGCACCATGCGGTGCAGGACTGGCACGTGGACGGAATCCACTGGCCGTCGGGGTTGTTTGCGGCCTGTCCCGCTGCTTCCCTGCCCCCGGTGGATGCAAACGCGTTCAAGGCGGGCAGTCGCATGGCCAGGGCCGCGCCTGTAATCCCGCTTATTCTCAAAAAATCCCTGCGCTTGATTTTCACTGTGAACCTCCTTTTTCAGTTAGAGCCTTTTTGATCGCCAACACATGATGCGCCCGTAAAAGCCCGTAAAAAATCGTTATCAGTTATATAACCTT
>SKZX01000182.1 GCA_007127175.1 Desulfobacterales bacterium | reverse complement strand
CTCAGGATCGGGGCGTCCGTCCTGGCCGAGGTGACCCAGATCGGAAAAGAATGCCACGACCGGTGCGCCATATTCAAGCAGGTGGGCGACTGCGTCATGCCCCGGGAAGGGATTTTCGTCCGGGTCCTGGAGGGCGGGGAAGTCCGGCCGGGTGACGCCATCCGGGTGTTGATCCCCTGAGGCCATTTCCCGTCTGACAGCGCCCATAGGTAAAAAGGCTTATCGTCCGGGATAATGGTTCAATGGGAGCCCCGGATGCAAGGCCAGCCAATTCCTCCTGAATAATGCAAGAAGCGATAAGGGGCATTCTGATGGCGTTCAAAAATACGGAGAACCGCATTGCCTCCAAGGTCGTCAACGGGGATGAGACCGTTTCGTATTACCGGTCGATCCATGAAGTCATCACCCATGACGGCATGAACCTGATCATGATCCGGAAGACGCCCGTTCACAGGGAAGCTATAGCGCCTGTGATGCTGGTGCACGGGCTGGGTCAGAATCGTTATTCCTGGACCCTTTCGAAGCGCAGCTTTGAGAACTACCTGATCGCCAACGGTTACGAAACCTTCAATATCGAATTGCGAGGGCACGGGTTAAGCCGGGCCAACGGCAGCATTTACCCGGAAACATTTGAAACCTACCTCACCGCGGACATGCCCGCCTTTGTCGATGCGATTTCCAAGCTTACGGGCGGCCGGAAAATATTTTACATCGGCCACAGCCTGGGCGGCTCCATCGCCTATTGCGTCGGTGCGCAGCTCCAGGACCGCCTGGCCGGCATCATTTCCATCGGCGGGCCTTTCAACATGGCCCGCGGAAATATCCTGCTGAAAGCCATCGCCCATACAGGGGTCCTTTTAGGGAAACTCTACCCCCTGCCCAACCGGCAGCCCGATGTCTTTTACATCGATGCCATCGGCCTTGCCGCCGCATTGGGGTTAAAAGTGCTGGACCATCACTGGTATCGGATACCGCTGCAGGTCTGGCATCCCGAAAGCATGGAGCGCGATATCCTCTCAGAGCGGATTCTGAAAGGGTTTGACCGTACCAGCTTCAATGTGGTCAAATTCTTTTTCCAGTGGGGGGCGAGGGGCAAGTTCGTCAGCAGCGACGGCAAGACAAATTTTGAAGACCAGATCCGGAACCTGACCATCCCCATCCTTTTTGTCAACGGCGACCGCGATCTGGCCGTTACCGAAGCGGCTGTGCGCGAGGCTTTTGAAAAAGCCGGCTCCAAGGACAAGACCTTCAAGGTCTTTGGGGGTGAAAAGGGCGATCTTCACTGGGGGCACATTGATCTGATCCTGGGCAGGCATGCCCCAAAGGTGACCTGGCCGTACATGCTGGAATGGATGAACCGGCGGGTTTCCTGACTGTGTCAGAACCTGGTCTGAGGCTTTGACACATCTCATGGTTATGTGCCGCATAATTCCTGCGACTGCTTATGTGCGGGAGGGATCGTCAGGGACAGTTTGAAAATTAAAAAATCCGCTATGGCTGAAATGTCGTTGTGTCCAAAGCAGGGGACGCCGTTGTCCTGTTCGATATCGCTGACCACGGCCATCAGGTTCGGGTCGTTCACGCAGCACCGGTTTTTGGATACCCCTGACCGATAGATCTCGATCTTTGGGATGTCCGCACGCTTGTAGCCCTCCAGGAGAATCAGGTCCATACCCGGAAGGAGTTGAGCCAGTTCAAGGGGGTCGTGGTCGTGGTCCACGTCCTTGACCATGCCGATCTGCCGGGGAGAGGAAATGATGGTGGCAGACGCCCCCGCCTGCTTGTGGCGCCATGTGTCTTTTCCCGGGCGGTCCATTTCAAAGCCGTGGACGTCATGCTTTATTGTCCCTACGCGAAGACCCCTTAAGGTCATCTCGCGGATCAGTTTTTCAAGAACCGTCGTTTTCCCGGAGTTTGAAAACCCCGCAAAGGCTACCAGGGCAACGCTGGCGCTTGCCGGTCGTTTGTCCCCCGGTATTTTCTCCGGCGGCAAAGTGCCCGGGTCATGTTTTTTTATTGTCATTGTTTTTCCTGTCCGGTAAGTGATCCGGTTCTTACGGTTTGCGCAGTGTAAAAAATATTTCTATAATATAGGCAAAAAACAGATCCGTTTAAAGTTATTTTTCAGATGCAACCGGCTTTTATCATGCGTTGTCGGCGCGGTGGTTCTTGTCAAATGGATCAATTTCTCCGGGTGGGGGTAGGTATTGCCCTGAGGCAATGCCACCCCCCCCACCCGGAGAAATTATCCTTTCAATACAAACCGGGGAGGGTTGATATGGCGGTTATGGAACATTACAGAACAGTGCGCGTATTGTTGGGTAGGCTCGATCACGGTGCGGACCTGCTGGAAGAGATCACCGGTATTTGCCGCAGGGAGAACATACGGATGGGCGCCGTTGAAGCCATTGGCGCCGTAAGCCGGGCCCGTCTTGGATTTTATAACCAGGATACGCGCGAATATGAATATTTCACCCTTGAAGAGGCCTTGGAAATACTGTCACTTGCCGGCAATATTTCCATGAAGGACGGTGAGCCCATGGTGCATGCCCACGTGGTGCTGGCGGATAAAAACGGGAAGGCATCGGGGGGGCATCTGGCACCAGGAACAACTGTTTTTGCCTGCGAATGCCGGATTGAAGTTCTTGAAGGGCGGGTGCTGGAAAGAAAACCGGACGAAAAAACCGGTCTGCCCCTCTGGAAAATGCAGCCGTAATGTTTAAATGATTCAGGCTATATGCGCTTCAAGCATATCTTTCAGTTCGCGAAGCTGGAAAGGCTTTTTCAGGCTTGCCGTAAAACCGTATTCCCAGGGTTTCGCCAGGACCGGGTCGCCGCTGTAGCCGCTGATGACAAAAACCGGTACATCAGGGTCATGCCCGCGGATTTCATTGATGATATCGATGCCGCCCATCCCCCCGGGTACGGTCAGGTCGACGATAAGCCCGGCAAAGGGTGTGCCGGCCCGGGTTTCTTCGAGGAAAAAGTGCATGGCTTCCGCCCCGCTTGCGGTGCAGGTGACCGTAAAACCAATGGCGGAAAGCATTTCGGATATGATATTGCGGACCACTTCCTCGTCGTCCATCACCAGGATGCGTCCGGCTGTATGCGGTCCGGCATCCGGATGCGCCTGAACGTCAGCGTCCTCGATCTTTGTTTCTGTTGCGGGCAGATAGATGTGAAATTTGCTTCCTTTTCCCGGCTCCGATTCCACATCCATGAAGCCGTCATGGCGTTTGATGATTGAAAAGCAGGTGGTAAGCCCTATGCCGTGCGCTTTCGGTTCGGTGGTAAAGTAGGGGTCGAAAATGTGGGGCAGAATATCCCGCGGAATGCCCGGGCCGTTGTCCTTGATGGATATCTTGATGTGGTTTTTGGCGGGGGAGGCGGTTGCCCGGTTTCTGGCAATTGTATTTTTGGCGGAAATTTCCAGGGCCCCGCCGTCCGGCATCGCCTGGCATGCATTGACAATGATGTTTTCAAGGACCTGCCGTATCTGGTTTTCGTCGAAAAAGCCCGGAAGAAGATCCTCCTGGATGTCAAAGCGCCATGACACGCTGGTCCCTGAAAGCAGAAATGTTGCGGTTTCTTCTATAAATGACTTTAGAAACTGGTGTTTCTTGACCGGGTCACCGCCCTTTGCAAAGGTGAGCAGCTGCCGGGTCAGGGCGCGCGCCCTTTCGATGGTATCCAGGGCCCTGTCCAGATGATCCGTAACTTGCGGGTCTGCACTTTTGAGTTTTGCAAGTTCTATAAAACCGAAAATGCCTCCCAGCAGATTGTTGAAATCATGGGCGATCCCGCCTGCAAGGAGCCCCAGCGATTCAAGCTTGTCCGCATTCTGGGCGGCTTCCATCAGTTTCCGGTTTTCGGTGATATCCCGGAATACCAGCACCACGCCGATCATTTCATTGTTCTTGTCTGTAATGGGCGCACTTGAATCGGCGATGGCATATGTTTTGCCGTCCCGGGAGGTCAGGACGGTGTTTTGGCACAGGGACTGCACCTGACCGGAGGTGATCACCTTTTCAACGGGATTCACGCACGGTCTTCCGGGTTCTTCGGCTGATATGACAAACACCGTCTCTATTGGTTTTCCCCTGGCCTCTTCCTGCGTCCAGCCGGTCATTGTCTCGGCCACCTGGTTCATTGTCGTGATATTCCCGCGCATGTCCGTGGTGATGAGGCCGTCGCCGATGCTTCTCAGTGTGACCGCCAGGCGCTCCTTTTCAAAAACAAGCGCATCCTCGCTTCGTTTCCGTTCGGTGATATCGGCGCCGAAACCACATATGAGCTCGCGGTCTCCAATGGGCAGGTAGACCGATCGCATCTCCTTGGGAACCATTCGGCCGTCCCGGGTGATGTGCTGTGTTTCAAAGGGTGCGATCGCCCCCTTTTTTTTTATTTCTTCAAAATGGGGTTCAAAGGCAGGCCCGTACACGGGATCGAAATCGGAAAGCATTTTGTGAGTGAGCTCATCCATGCTGTAGCCGAGGCTCTCAGCCGCGGCACGGTTGGCATAGACAATACGGCCGGATTTGTCGACAAGGTACACTTCCTGGCCGGCATGTTCAACGATGAAGCGGAAGCGTTCAAGGTGCTTCTGCGCCTTTTCCATTGCCGCCAGCCGATGCCTTAAGATCAGATAAAGCGCCGCTGCTGTCACAAGGACAAAGGCGATCCCTTTTACAATCTGGAGCCGGGTAACAAGTGCCGGATCCGGAACAAGCGCTTCAACGGCAAGATCGCTCAGCAGTATCCATATTCCGCCGATAATGAAGTAAAGAAAGACGATGTGTCCGGCGGTGTTTCTAAAGGAAGGTTTCATACACGGCGCCTTTTGGATCGGTCATTCCGAACAGATCTCCTTGATGTGTGTTTCGTCAGCCGGAACCGCACGGGAAAGTCAAGGTTGATTTGGCGGTTTATTGTTTTAAGTAAATGCACTATAGTACGAATTGGCTGTTACGGCAAGCGGTGAAGGTTTAAAAAAATCTGAGGGGGGTGCTTTTGGCAGTGGCCGTATTGCCGGTTCGCATTCCCTGTGTTACCATCGTCATCACCATTGGATGTGGCTATGTTCAGGCCCTTTTTAAGGCGATGCGTTATTTTGAAGAATGGGGGGAGTGGATGCATCTGTTTGACAGGGATATTCGGTTTGAGGCGCAATCGGCGGGGATTTATAACGGAAATATCTCCGGGGACTGGTCGATCAACGGGACGCCAAACGGCGGGTACCTGGTGGCCATTGCAACGGCCGGTCTTCTTCAATCCAGCCATAAACATCAAACCCCTGTTTTGACGGCCAATTTTATTTCGCGCTGCGGACCCGGCCAGGCGGACCTGTCGACCTGGGAAATCGCCTGTTCAAAACAGTTTTGCCGCATTGAGGCCCGGTTGATCCAACAGGGACGGGAAAAGATGCGGATGCTG
>SKZX01000066.1 GCA_007127175.1 Desulfobacterales bacterium | reverse complement strand
CCTTTTTGTTGATAATATTTCCAATATGTTTTTAAATGACATCTTTAAACCAGCGTTTCATCCGGCTTATGATCCGATGAAAAATATTGGCATCCCTGATCCTGAACTTCTTCCGCCCCTCGTCTTTTGCACCGTAGAGCACCAGACCCACCCCGGTGGAATACATGGGGTTGGTCACGACATCCACAAGGCCGCTGATGCTGTGGGGCATGCCAAGGCGCACCGGAACTTCGAACACGGATTCCGCAACTTCCGTAATGCCGTCCAGCAAAGAAGCCCCCCCGGTCAGGACAATACCGGATGATATTTCATCTTTCATGCCAGCGCGTGCAATTTCCCTTTTAACCAGGGTAAAGATCTCCTCGACCCGGGGTTCCAGGATCTCGGCAAGAATCTGGCGGGGCAACTGCCGTCCCTGGCGGCCGCCGATATCCGGAAGGTCGATGGTTTCATTGCTCTTGATATGGCCCGCCAGGCAGGTGCCGTGGTTGATTTTTATCTTTTCCGCCTCGGCCATGGGGATGCGCAGCCCCACGGATATATCATTGGTCATGTTGTTTCCGCCCAGCGACAGGACAAACGTATGCCGGATTGTATTCCCCGAAAAAATCGCGAGATCCGTGGTTCCACCCCCGATATCGATCAACCCGGTACCCACTTCCCTTTCTTCGGGCGTGAGCACCGACTCGCACGATGCGATCGGCTCCAGGATAATGTCACATACGTCCAGACCCGCCTGATTTGCGCACTTGACGATATTCTGGGCGGATGTCACAGCCCCGGTGACGATATGAATCTTCGCCTCGAGACGGACGCCTGCCATTCCAACCGGATTTTGAATGCCGCCCTCGCCGTCTATGATGAATTCCTGGGGAAGCACATGGATCACTTCACGATCCATTGGAATGGCGACTGCACGGGCTGCTTCAATAACGCGATCCACGTCCGCCTGCGTAATTTCACTGCCCTTTATTGCGATGACCCCGTGTGAATTGAACCCTGTGATATGCCCACCGGCAATCCCCGCATATACTGAAGAAATTTCACAACCGGCCATGAGTTCAGCGTCCTGCACCGCTTTTTTTATGGATGCAACTGTGGAATCCATATTGACGACCACGCCCTTGCGCAACCCGACCGATGGAAGGCTTCCGATCCCTATGATATTGACCTTGCTGCCGGACACCTCCCCTACAACCGTACAGATCTTCGTGGTGCCGATATCGAGCCCGACGACGATTTCCTCATGTACCTTCACTTGAACCTCCTTTTCCCGCGACAATATTTTTTTCACTCACGGGCCTGGCCACGACGCGATCCGGGTTCTTGAGGTCCACCAGGGAAAATGTCCTTTCGGGCCCTGATCGTTCAAGATGGGTCGCGATGGTTGCAAACCTTTCGATTTTCTTCTCGTAATCATCAAACCCCAGCGCCACCAGATGATCCGGCTCCCTGAGCTTCAGGGTCAACCCGATCTCTTTGTCGACGATAATTTTTTCTATGCTGCCGTTGGAGATGATGCTCTTTTCACTCTGCCCCAGTTGCAAAACATGCATTACCGATTTAAATACCCGCGTTCTCTGCTGATCGTCCGCCCGCCAATCCCGGTAAGCGACGCCCGAAATGAGCGGCAGGGATTCCGGGCCACCCCTGTCATATTCCTTGAAAATTTCCCCCTCCGTGCTGATCAGGAATAACCGGCCGAAATCAATGATGGCAACGGCTTCGTGTTCGTATATGTCGATTGACATTTTGGAGGGGAAATACCGCCTGATTGCAGCGTCCTTGATCCACGGATCAGCTGTGAGGCGTTTTCTGGCAGCGGCCAGATTGACCGACAATATATTGACGCCTTCCTTTGCCCCGGCGATCTCCCTGACCGTTTCGGGATCAAGACGGCTGCAACCGGACACACTGACGGCTTCCGCCCTGAAATAGTCGCACTGGGTCGCATAGTCATACGCGAAAATACACAACAGGCTGATAGACGCTAAAACAGCCGCGCCGGCGACAACCCAGAGAACACCTGAAAACCACCATCGCAGCGATCGCCCGGTTGCCCCTGTATCCGCCTTCCTGGTAAATTTGTTTTTGCGAACGGCCTTTGCTGCCAATGAAACGCTCTCCATCTTTTGTTTCAACGTCGTTTATTAACCCGGCTCACCGACAACCTTCACTTCCGGTTCGAGGACTACGCCGGAAGCCTCATTAACACGCTTTCGTATGATTTCCATCAATACCAGTACATCACCGGCGGATGCGTTTTTCCTGTTTATGATAAAGTTGGCGTGCTTTTGAGAAACCACCGCGCCGCCGACGGTAAAGCCCTTGAGTCCCGCCCGGTCGATCAATTCTCCGGCCGCCGGCGCATCGGGCGGGTTTCTGAAAAAGCTGCCCGCTGAAAAACCGCCGGGCTGACGCTGTTTCCGCTCAGCAAGCTGCCTGTCCATCTCCCGGCCGATCATTTCCGGTTTTTTCCGGCTCAGCTGCAGCGTGGCGGACACGACAATCCCCGGCCTGCCTTCATATCCCGCCGCATCCGGCGGCAGCCGAAGCGACCGGTAGGCAAATTCGAGCTCTTTTCTGTCAACGCTGAGGCGCTCACCCGGCCCGCAAACAATTTCAAGGTCAGCCAGCACGCCGGACATGTCACCCTCTGCCGTACCGGCATTCATCATAACCGCGCCCCCGATCGTCCCCGGGATCCCCGCTGCAAAAGCCAGCCCGTCAAACCCCCGGCCCGCTGCAAACCGGCTGACATCCCACAAAAACGCCCCGCTTTGGGCCTTAAGGCTCGCCCTTTCCGGTTTTTCCTCAACCACCTGGATTTCCGACAGCCCCGGAGAAGGGGCAATGACCACGCCCCGGATCCCCCCGTCGCGCACCAGCAGGTTCGCGCCGCCGCCCATGACAAACCAGCCCGCTTTTTCGCCGTCCAGGATGCGGAGCAGGTCAACGATATCGTCCACCGTCTCCGGCGACACGAGTACATCAGCCGGGCCGCCGATGCGAAAGGCCGTATGCCTGGCCATGGGCTCGTCAAAACGAACCTTTTTGCCGAACCGTTTTGACAGCAAATCTTTGAATGTCCCGGTTAACACCACGTCAGGATATCCCACGATAAAAATGTGTGCTCAGCGCCTTTTCAAAAAACCAAGAACGGCCTCTCCCACCTGCCATACATTGCCGGCTCCCAGGGTCAGCAATATGTCGCCCGGCTGCAGTGCTGTTTCCAAAGCCGATGCGGCGGCTTCAGCGCCTTCTGCCGCCGCCACGTTTTTATGGCCGTGAATACGGATGCCCTTGGCCAGCTTATCATGATCAATGCCCTTGATTTCAGCCTCTCCGGCTGAGTAGACCGGCAGGATCAAAAGCATGTCCGATTGATAAAAAGCCCGCGTGAATTCATCGAACAAATCGCGCGTGCGCGTATACCGATGCGGCTGGAAAACCGCCACAAGCCGCCTGTCCGGCCAGCTCTTCCGGACGGCATCCAGCGTGACGCGTATTTCGGTGGGATGATGGCCGTAATCATCAATAACCGTTATACTCCCGGATTCCCCCTTGACCTCAAGGCGTCTCCCAACGCCGTCAATGGTTTCCAGGGCGCCCTTGATGGTTTCAAACGGAATATCAAGCTCCATCCCTACGGCAACACTTGCCAGAGCATTGGACACATTGTGCAGCCCCGGCAGGTTCAGTTGAATTTCCCCCAGGGCTGAACCGCCATGGTAAACGGCAAATGATGTGCGGGTTCCCTCAAAACGGATATTGGTGGCCTGGAAATCCGCCTGGGGCGTTATGCCGTAAGTGATAAAGCGCTTTTTTATTTTTGGAATCAGGTCCTGCAGATGGTCGTTGTCCAGGCAAAGAACCGCAAGCCCGTAAAAAGGGATGCGATCTATAAAACTCAAAAACACCCGTTTGATTTCATCGATATTCTTGTAATAATCCAGGTGTTCGGCATCGATGTTGGTCACCACGGATATCGTGGGGTTGAATTTCAAAAAGGAACCGTCGCTCTCATCGGCTTCCGCCACGATGAAATCCCCGCTCCCCAGAACCGCGTTGGTTCCGATGCTTTTCAGTTTCCCGCCGATAACGACCGTCGGGTCCAGACCGCCGGCGCCCAGAACCGACGCAAGCATCGAGGTGGTCGATGTCTTTCCATGGGCGCCGGCCACAGCGATGCTGTATTTGAGCCGCATCAATTCCGCCAGCATTTCAGCCCTCGGAATAACGGGAACAGACCGGCTCGCTGCAGTTTGCACTTCAGGGTTGTCAGCCCTGATGGCCGAAGATGTCACCACAACGTCGGCGCCTTCCACATGATCCGGGTGATGGTCGATAAATATCTTGCCCCCAAGCTGCCTCAGCCGCCGGGTCAGGTCGGTTTCAGCAATATCGGAGCCGGAAACCCGGTAGCCGAGATTCAGCAGGAGCTCCGCGATACCGCTCATGCCGATGCCCCCGATGCCGACAAAATGGATATGATATTGCTTCCTGTACATTCGGTTATCCGCCTTGTTTCCGGTTCATTGCCTGAAATCAAAAATGTTGCATGTTGAATGGAACGCTTGCGTTTCAAAAAGGGGGTCGGGGTCGGTATCGGGGCCGACGGTTGATTTTCGCCCCCGAAAACCGTAACAGCGTTGAGTAATCATGCCAATCATGATCTTGCCTTTTCATTCCAATATTTACGCCATTTCCACGTTTCGACCCCGATACCGTCCCCGACCCCGATCCCGTCAAACCCACTTTCACGGACCCCGTGAATGCCGCCCCCGGTTCAACCGTCATATGCCTTCTCGAACCCGGCAAGGCGCAGCGCTTCCCGGGCGATAATGCCGCATGCGTCGCCGGCAGCATGCCTTTCGAGATTCATTTTCATCCGCTGGAGCACATCCTTTCCCGAGCGGTACTGCATCATCAGAAAAGCGAGGCTTTCCGGCGTCATCTCCGACTCCCAAATGATGTGCGCACCCCCCATGGCCACATAGCCTTCGGCGTTGGCGGTCTGATGGTCATCCGCAGCATGGGGGTATGGAATAAGGATTGCCGGAACGCCTGAAACGGCAAGCTCGGCCAGGGTGCCGGCCCCTGCCCGGCATACGGCAAGATCCGCTTTCCGGTAAACCGCAGCCATGTCATTGAAAAAAGCCGACACCAGGGCTTTTACCCCCTTTTCTTCATATCGGTCCTTTACGTACGCTTCGTCAGCGGACCCGGTCTGGTGAACGAACTCAAAATCAAACAGGTTCTCAATATGTTCAAGTGCTTCCGTTACGGCCAGGTTAATGCTTCTGGCCCCCTGGCTGCCCCCCAGAACGAGAATGACCATGGGCCTCTGTGCCGCAGACCCGCCTTCTTCTGCCAGATCCCCGTCCCTGCGGGGAGGCCGCCGTATGTCGGATCTCACCGGGTACCCGGAGTATTGGAT
>SKZX01000120.1 GCA_007127175.1 Desulfobacterales bacterium | reverse complement strand
TCTCGCATGTAGCCTGTAACGATCATCACTGACGCGTCACAGGCGGATTTTATGTGTTCGGTAAGCTGCAGCCCGTCCATGCCGTTCATGACGATATCCGTGATGACCACGTCGTATTTTTTTTCGGAGAGCAGCCGCATGGCATCCTCTGCATTCCTTGCGGTATCCGACGGGTAGTTGGTAATCGCAAGGTATTCGGACACGGTGTCCCGTATCGAGTCGTCGTCATCAACAATTAAAATTTTCGGATTCATTGAACAGGATGTATTTTTCAGCGTTAAGGGTTTAAGAATGGAGACCCTTGACAGGCCGGCTGTTACCTGATAGACATCACCAACTCATAAGGCCCGGTTTGCAGACTGGAAGGCCGGTTTAATAAAAAAATGTGAAGCATATCGACAATTCTTATTGAATAGTGGTATTTTTTTAACGGATTTTCAACAAAATTTAATTTGATGCATTCGTAAAAAGCCACTTTGGGACGGCAAAGAAAAACGTTCAAGATCCAGGCGCGAGCAATTTTTGAAGAATTGAGGTTACTTAGCCGTACGTCAGATTCTTCGGAAATTGCGCGTAACGAAGAAATCGGACTTTTTCGGTGCCATCCAGTTTAATTGCCATAAAGAAACGGTTACCCATTGATTGCAATATGAAAAATATACGTAATTTCAGCATTATCGCCCATATTGACCACGGCAAGTCCACCCTGTCCGACCGCTTGATACAGGCAACCGATATCGTCTCAGACCGGGATTTCAAGGACCAGATCCTTGACAACATGGACATCGAGCGCGAACGGGGCATTACCATCAAGAGCCAGACCATCTGCCTTCCCTACACGGCCAAGGATGGCAACCTGTATTGGCTCAATCTCATTGACACCCCGGGCCACGTGGATTTCAGCTACGAAGTGTCCCGCGCCCTGGCTTCCTGCGAAGGCGCACTTCTGCTGGTCGATGCCAGCCAGGGGGTTGAAGCCCAGACCCTTGCAAACCTCTACCTGGCCCTGGAAAACGATCTGGAAATCATTCCCGTGATCAACAAGATTGATTTGCCCTCTGCCGATGTTGAGATGGTGCGGCAGCAGATTGCTGAAGACCTTGGGTTGGACCCGGATGCGGCCATTCTTGCATCCGCTAAAAACAACATCGGTATCGAAAATATCCTTGAAGCCATTGTCCACAAGCTGCCGCCGCCCAAGGGAAATCCGGACGCACCGACCAGCGCGTTGATTTTCGACTCGCATTACGACCCTTTCAGGGGGACCATTGTCCATTTCAGGGTTTTTGACGGGAAAATCAGGCCAAGGGATAAAATCATGTTCATGTCGAACCGGGCTGAACACACGGTTGAGGAAGTGGGCATATTCCAGATCGCACGGGTCGTTCAGGATGAAATCACCGCAGGCCGGGTGGGCTACCTGATTGCCGGTATCAAGACCGTTTCCGATACCAAATCCGGTGATACCATTACCCTGAAAAACCGCCCCTGTGAAAAGCCCATGCCCGGGTTCAAGGACCCCAAGCCGGTTGTTTTCTCCTCCATTTACCCGGTATCAACGGATGACTATCCTGAGCTCGCGGTCGCGCTCGAGAAGCTCAAGCTCAATGACGCTTCTCTTGTATATGAAAAGGATTCCTCCTCAGCGCTGGGCTTCGGCTTCAGGTGCGGCTTTTTGGGCCTGCTCCATCTGGAGGTGGTTCAGGAGCGCCTTGAGCGGGAATATGATCTCTCCCTGATCATCACCGCGCCATCCGTGCGGTATGAAGTCATTCTAACGGACGGAAGCGCCATGATGGTTGAAAACCCGGCGCTCTTCCCCGACCCGGCAATGGTTGCAAGCACGCGGGAACCGTACATCAAGGCATCGATCATGGTGCCGGACAAGTACATGGGAACCGTCATGACCCTGTGCATCGACCGGCGCGGCATCAACAAGAATTACCAGTATTTTTCGAGCAGCCGCCTGGAAATGATCTTCGAACTCCCGCTGGCCGAGGTGGTTTATGATTTTTATGACCGGCTGAAAACGGTCACCCAGGGGTATGGCTCGTTTGACTATGAGATGATCGACTACCGCGAGACGGATATCGTCAAGGTCGATATTCTCATCAACGGCGAAAAAGTGGATGCGCTGTCCCAGCTCGTTCACCGGGACAACGCCGTATTCAGGGCAAGAAACGCCTGTGAAAGGCTCAGGGAGGAGATTCCCCGTCACATGTTCAAGGTCGCCATTCAGGGGGCCATCGGTGCGAAGGTAATCGCCAGGGAAACCATCAACCCGTACCGTAAAGACGTCACGGCCAAATGTTATGGGGGGGATATTTCCCGAAAACGCAAGCTCCTTGAAAAACAGAGAAAAGGTAAAAAACGGATGAAAATGGCCGGGAACGTCATGATCCCCCAGAATGCCTTTTTGTCGGTTTTAAAATCCGGCAAGGAATGATCGTTATCCGGCGATTTCAAATGCATTGAAAAAATAGCTGATTTCAAAAGCCGCGGTTTCCGGGGAGTCTGAACCGTGTACGACATTTTTTTCTATGTCTGTTGCAAAATCGCGCCTGATCGTGCCTTCCTCAGCTTCTTCGAAATTGGTTGCCCCCATGAGTTCCCTGTTTTTCGATATGGCATTATCCGCCTCCAGGACCATGACGACAGCCGGCCCGGATGACATAAAATCGGTCAGGCTTTCAAAGAACGGGCGTTTTTCGTGGACGGCGTAAAACCCTTTTGCCTGTTTTTTGGTCATCCACACCATTTTCATTGCAATAACCCGGATGTCATTTTTTTCAAAGCGCCGGATGACTTCGCCGATCAGGCCGCGCGAGACCCCGTCGGGTTTGATGATTGAAAGCGTTTTTTCCATTGGCGTTAAATCCTTTTTCGTTATGGGTTGCTATGTTTTTTTTTGCATACGCAAAGAGCGCAAGCCTTGATCCTGGACTTTTTTCAAAGTCATCAGAATTGTTTGTTTTTTGTTTTCAATTCAGCTATGCCGCATTAACAAATTGCCGCGGGCAAGTCAAGAAATGTGCATTTGCGTGTCAGGTTTTATGCCAATTGACTCGTCCTGGCAGTCATCATTACGACTTTGTTTGTTATTGACAACAGCTACATTCATGCATAATGTTGTTTGCCGTCACTATATTGGTTGACAAAAATAATTATTTTTAATTTTTTCCTTCAGGGAGGGTAACATGCTAGAAGTAACCGATGCGGCATACCAGGAAATTGCCGATTTTTTCCAAAACAAGACAGCGCGCCCGATAAGGGTGCTTCTGAATCCCGGCGGATGAGGCGGGCCTTCACTGGCCATGGTTCTGGATGAACCAAGAGAAACCGACACCGTGTTTGACGTAAAGGGATTTGCGTTTATTGCCGATAACGATTTTCTGGAAAAAGCGAAACCGATTGTTATCGATCATAAGGGCATGGGGTTCAGCATAAGCTCCAATATTGACCTGGGCGGCGGGGGCGCCTGTGCATGCGGGTCGTCCTGCGAAACGGATGCAAACTGATCTGCCGGCTGTATTAATTGTTGTGCACGGCCAATAAAAAATCCAGGTGCTGGAATAAAGACTCAAACCTTATTGGTTGCAGTCTCATTCCGGCTCCTGGATTTTTGAATTCGTGGGCTCCCGGGGCAGGCAGGACGGATGAGTGTTAATTCAACGCTTCTTTCAGCGCTTTGCCGGGTGTAAATTTCGGGACCTTGCGCGCCTTGATTTTGATCGGTGCGCCGGTCTGGGGGTTTCTGCCCGTGCGGGCATCTCTTTTCACCGGCTTGAAGGTGCCAAACCCGACGAGGGTAACCGAATCCCCTTTGGACAATGCATCCGTGATCGCCTGGACCATGCAATCGACAGCCGCCTGGGCTTCTTTCTTGGTGCTTACGACTTTTGACACTTCGTTGATTAAATCTGCCTTGTTCACTTGACTACTCCTTTCTTTGCGGTTGTTGTTGGTTTTGCGGGGGGTTATGGGTGTTCAAATGATTTTTCAACAGATTACGAATACAAGTACCAATATTCACATAGGAGGCAGACCTTGCCGATTGATTGACCATTTATATATTGTCAACGGGCAGGCTTGTCTTGTTCAGTCGATTAAATATTTTATCAAACGCGAATCATTGTTCTATATTCATACGTTCATGAAAGCGTTGTGTCAAGTGTGTTTTTAAGGGTTGAGCCGATTTAGATCAAAATATACCGTCCATTCAGTCTACTGCGGAAAAACAGGAATGCCATATTCGGTTTGTCATTTCCGGAAATGGCGGCGCTTCAGCAGCCAGCAGCGCACCGGTGATTGATTCGCGCTCTGTTCAGCAGTCATTGGGATTCAATGTCGCAGCGATTCAGAAGGGGGGTATGCCATGGATGTACCATTTGATCAGTTCCGGACCATAAAATACTGAAACAACGGCTCCCAGGGAAAGAAAGGGGCCGAAGGGAATGGCAAGTTTCAGGTTTTTACCGGAGAGCAGCATCAATGATGCGCCTATGACGGTTCCGGTAATGGACGCCACAAAAACAGTCAGTATGACACCCTGCCAGCCAACGATGGCCCCGATCATTGCAAGCAGTTTGATGTCTCCGCCGCCCATTCCCTCTTTCCCGGTGAGCATGTAATATAGCCATGCCACAAGAAAAAGGCTTCCCCCGCCGACGAGAATGCCGGTGATTGAGGCAACCGGTCCAATGCCGGGCAGGAAAAAGGTGGCGGCAAAAAACAGGGGGATGCCCGGCAGTGAAATCACATCGGGGATGATGCGGTGGTCGATGTCGATAAAGGTGATAACCAGAAGGGTTGCGGCAAAGGCAAAATAGATGCCGGCGACGATGGAAAGCCCGAATTTAAGAACACACGCGGCGGCCAGGATGCCTGTAAGGATTTCTACCAAGGGGTATCGCAGGCTGATTTTTGCAGCGCATTGCCGGCACCTGCCCATTAACAGGACGTAGCTCAATACCGGGATGTTGTCGTAAAACCGGATGGGCGTGCCGCAGCCGGGACAGCTGGAGGCGGGTGTGACAATGGAGCGGTTTGCCGGTATCCTGTAGATGCAGACGTTGAGAAAGCTCCCGATAAACAACCCGAAAATAAAGCCGATAATGATTTCCAGAGGGTTTGACATATTTTTTTTGGTGTTTATTTTGACGGATCAGTCAGGTTGTATGGCCTGATCTGTCGATTAGGCGCTTGTTTGCGCTTCGCCAGGATCTGCCAGCAACCTCATGCAATTGTTGCTGTGGGCAACACCCGGCGCCACCCGGTTATAATTGATCATTTATATTAATGATGAACCCGTAAACGTTGAGATCAGACGGTTTTGTAAAAAGGTCAGGATCAAGGCGCGGACAATTTTTGAAGACATGATGGTACTTATGCGTACGTGAGGTTCTTCGGAAAATTGCTCGCAGCGCAGATATTGGTATTTACGAAGCCGTCAATA
>SKZX01000070.1 GCA_007127175.1 Desulfobacterales bacterium | reverse complement strand
TGCATCCGCCCCTCCCGGTATCACCTGCATCATCGGCGTTTCCACTTCCATGAAATCCCGACTGGTGAGAAACTCCCGCATCGACGTCATCAAGCGGTTTCTTTTGACAAAAACCTCCCGGGTATCGGCGTTCATGATCAGATCCAGATATCGCTGGCGATATCGTTTCTCCGGATCCTTCAGCCCGTGAAATTTTTCCGGCAAGGGGCGGAAGGACTTGGCCAGGAGCCTGAAATTCTCCGCAAGCAAGGTCTTCTCACCGGTTTTCGTGATAAACAGGGCGCCTGTGATGCCGATGAAATCACCGATATCGAGTTTTTTGAAAAACCCGTAGGCCGCCTCCCCCACCTTGTCCTGCCGGATATACGCCTGCATCTGTCCGGTCCGGTCCCTGAGGCGGATAAAGGATGATTTTCCAAAACGATTGATTGCCATGACCCTTCCCGCCATGGCAATCATGCCGGTTTTTTCAAAAAGCGCCGCTTCCGGGGCGCCGTCCTCTGAATGGATATCGGCAACCGCGTTGAAAATTTCCTCAACCGTGTGGGTTACGGCAAAATCGTTGGGAAAAAGCGCGATACCGGATTCCTGCAAGGATTCAATCTTTTCAAGACGCTTTTCAATCACATCTTTTGGCTGGTCCATAACCTATTAATATTCCTCTAATATAGCATTGTTCCGCACGATGTCCACCCTGGGGGCGGCAAGATCCGGCCCTTCTCGGAAGCCGTCGTCTGTGCTTGAAAAACGGCTTTTTTCATATTCAATCAAAGGCTCTTGCTATCTTATCTGCCAGACAATGTCAAGGGTTCAGGACCGGGCCTGCCATGCCATGCATTCCGCCGGCAAACAATCTGCATTACCGGAAAACCTCAAGGCATGAACAGGCTGGACGGGGTGCCCCCGGATGCGCGCTTGCACTCCGGACAACGGCCGGCGTTGTGGATTTTGATACGGTTTCCTGACACCGCCACCGGTCCGGCTAAAACAGCGGCAGAATATCTCAACGTCCGCATCAAGGGCCGGACGTGTGGCGGTTGTGGGAGATGCGCCTGAACTTGAGTGTTGCCATTGTGCCCTTGCCGGGCTCGGACTGGATGTCGACCAGGCCGCCGTAAAGGCCGATTATGCGCTGAACGATTGAAAGGCCCAGACCCGTCCCCCGGGTTTTGGTTGAAAAGAAGGGATCAAAGACCTGCTCCATATGATCCGGGGCAATGCCCGAACCGTTGTCCTCGACCGTTATTTTCACATAATCCTTTCCGGCCGGAGAAAGAGACACGGTGATTTTCCCGTTGCCGTCTATGGCTTCAGCGGCATTGTTCAGCAGGTTCCAGATCGTCTGCCGTAAATGCTCAGGATCGATTTGAATGTAATGCTTTGCACCGAGCGCCGTCTCGATTTCGATCCTGTTATGAAAGGAGGGGTCTTTCCGGAAAAGTGACACCACTTCCTCGATAGCGCTGTCTAATCTGACATCCTGAATATTGCCGATCTGCGGCCGTGAAAACATCAAAAATTCCGTGACCAGGGTGCTCAGGCGGTCTGCCTCGCGCAAAACGATCTGCATCAGCTTGTCGTGGGCCGGATCATAGGCGATGCTCTCCCTGAGCATTTGAATCGATCCGGTCAGGGAGGCAAGGGGGTTCTTGATTTCATGCGTCAGCCCGGCGGCCATTTCGCCGACTGCAGCCAGACGCTCCACGCGTTTCATCTGGTCTTCCATGGCCCACAATTCGATTTTCGCGCTTCGCTCCTGCTCAGACAGAAAACCGCTTAAAAAAGCAACGAGGTAACAGGCGGCAATGGTAATGAAGAGTCTGAAAAAAACGTGCTGCCAGCTGTAGCCCGAGATCGCTTCACCGGCTGCGACGCCCAAGGGCTGTATGATGTTGAAATATTCCAGGTCGACCATGATGCCGTATTGCAGGGCGCAGAGGGTGGCGACAATCATCCCGCCCCGCCGGTAAACGACCATCGTGGCATATATGATGACGGCAAGGTAAAGAAAAGTAAATATACTGGAAAACGACCCGGTGACAAAGATGATCAGCGTGACAAAAAAAGTGTCAATGGCGATCTGGGCATACGCGAACGCAACGAGACGATTGACCCTTGGGAGCGCCAATACATACCCCAGGGAAAAAACCAGCATGCCTGCGGCAAGGACAAACAGAAAAAAAAGGGATTCGTCCGCCAGGAAAAGGCCCGCCTGCGGCCCCATACCGGCCAGAAACACGGCCCCCAGCAAGATCAGGGCAAAAAGCGCCCGGAAAAAAATCAACCACTTGATTTTCCGGTAGAGGTCATGCTCCTGTCTGCTCCGGCGGCCTGTCATGTCATTCTGCTACAGCGCTCCGGCCAGCTGGAATATGGGCAGATACATGGAAACCACGAGTCCGCCGATAATGATGCCGAGAAAAACGATCATAATGGGTTCAATCATGGCGGTGAGATTTTCGACGGCCTGGTCGACTTCTTCTTCATAAAAATCGGCGATTTTTTCCATCATTGCGTCAACCGCGCCCGTAGACTCGCCAACGGCGATCATCTGGCACACCATGGGCGGGAACACCCCCGTTCTGGATAGCGGGTCGGCAATGGTCTGGCCTTCGGCGATACTGCTCCGGACACTGTAGAGGGCGTTTTCAATGGTCTTGTTGCCGGATGTCTTGGCCACAATGTCAAGGGCTTCCAGGATGGCGACACCGCTTGCCAGCATGGTGCCCATGGTCCGCGTGAATCTGGCCACCGCCACCTTGCGAAGCAGGATGCCCATGATGGGCAGTTTCAACATCATGTCGTCAAACAGGGCGCGCCCCCGCTCGGTCCTGTAAAACCGGCGAAAAGCGAATATGAACAAGACAATGGCGATGATAATATAGAGGATATTCCCAACCACGAAATCACTCATGTTGATGACGATCTGCGTGGGCGCGGGCAGGGCCGCCCCGAAATCCCTGAACATTTCTTCAAAAACCGGGATGA
This sequence comes from Desulfobacterales bacterium, assembly GCA_007127175.1. GTDB lineage: Bacteria > Desulfobacterota > Desulfobacteria > Desulfobacterales > Desulfosalsimonadaceae > B1SED10-16. The sequence goes on along the minus strand of SKZX01000070.1, from coordinate 2,509 downwards.
CGAAAACCAGGATGACGGCCACAACGCCAAAAGCGATGATCAGGGTAATGATCGGGTACGTCATGGCGCCCTTCACCTGGGCCTTGAGCTTGGCGGCTTTTTCCATGTAAGCGGAAAGCCGCCGCAAAATCACATCGAGGATACCACCCGCCTCTCCGGCGGCAACCATGTTGACAAACAGGTCGTCAAAGTGCTGCGGGTATTTCTTGAGCGACTCTGCAAGGGTCTGGCCGCTTTCAACGGAAGTCTTGATTTCATGGAGCATCTTTTTGAAGGACTTGTTGTCCTGCTGTGCCTGAAGAATATCGAGGCATTGAATGATCGGCAACCCGGCGTCGATCATCGTGGAAAACTGTCGGCAGAATATGATGATATCATGGTGCTGAACTTTCGGCTGCAGGAAGGCGACATTTTCAAAAAGGTCCTTGGGTTTTTTCTTTATCTTGTCGGGCTTGATCTGCTGGCGTGCCAGCATGCTTCGGACGGCCTGTTCATTTGCCGCCTCCATTTCACCTTTCTGGAGCTGGTTCGAACGATCCTTCCCTTCCCACTGAAAAACCGGCATCTATGCCCCCTTTTTCATTTTGTTCCTGTTGCTGAACAATTTTTCGGCCCGGCCGGGCTGCTGGAAAATTTTTCCGGACATGAATAACCATCCGTTTTCGGATGTTATCGCTTCAAGACAAGGCGAGTGTCAAACGCTTATCCAATGGGCGTCTATCCATCAGGGTCAACCGGGTGATCAAAAAGAATGCGCAACCATAAACCATCGTCGATTACAAAGCATTGAAACCGAACCCTGAAAAATTCAATTTGCAAATAAGTCATTATCATAATAAAAAACAAAAAACAACATGTAACTGTTGAATCTTTTGTCAATATGCGCCCGGCATAATGGCTGTTCATCCGGGCGGGCGCCCGGTTTGAGCTGCCGACCGGGCAATGCACGCTGCAACGTAAAACCGAATTCACATAAGGCATTCATCTTGACGATAAACAGCAAACCGGAAAATCGAAAGCTCACTCTTATCACCACCCACATAAACCCGGACTACGATGCGGTGGGGTCCATGCTGGCCGCGCACAAGCTGTACCCGGGGTCACTGGTCGTGTTTCCCGGGTTTCACGAAAAAAGCATGAAAAATTTTATCGTCAGCTCAATGGCATACCTGTTTAACATGGGCGATTTTAAAAACATCGACCCGGACCAGGTTGACAGGCTTGTCGTTGTGGATACCAAGCAGCCCTCCCGTATCGGCGAAATGGAAAGCCTGCTTCTCCGGCCCGATATTGATGTACACGTCTACGACCACCATCCCTCCCTCGGGAGCGACATAGCTGCAAGCCTTGAAATCAGCCGCCAGACCGGTGCAAACGTTACCATGCTCGTCGACCTGCTCAGGGAAAGAAACATCCCTATCTCGCCGGATGAAGCCACTATTATGTGCCTCGGGATTTTCGAAGACACGGGTTCGTTCACCTATCCGTCGACCACGGAGCATGATTTCAATGCGGCCGCGTTTCTGCGCACTAAAGGGGCGAACCTGTCCACCATCTCCGATTTGATATCCAAGGAAATGGATCCCCGCCAGATAGCCCTTTTGAACGACCTTCTGCGAAATGCCGATCACTATAACATTCACGGCTACGATGTGGTGCTGAGTGTTGTGTCATGCGACGATTACGTCCCCGACATGGCCTTTTTGGTTCAAAAAATGCTTCGCATTGAAAACCTTACCGCGCTTTTCGCCGTTGTGCTCATGAAGAACAAAATTTATGTGGCCGCGCGCAGTCGGACACCTGAAATCAACGTTGGCGCTGCAGTCCGGGAAATCGGCGGCGGCGGGCACAGTTTCGCGGCTGCCGCCACGATCCGGGACATGACCCTTGCCCAGACGGAAAACCGCCTGCTCGACATTCTGCAAAAACAGCTCAAATCCGTTTTAACGGCCAAAGACATCATGTCCTCCCCCGCCATCATGGCGGAGCCGGACGTGACCTGCAGAAAAGCAAGGCAGCTTTTGTCCCGGTACAACGTCAACGCGCTGCTGGTCGTGAATACGGACAACAGCGGCGCACAGCATCTGAATGGCTTCATTTCCCGGCAGGTCATCGAAAAAGCGCTCTACCACAAGCTTGACGACATCGCCATTGCCGAATACATGACCTCGGAATTCGCCTCGGTCGCACCCGATGCGGACATAGGCGAAATCCAGGATAAAATTATCGGCAACAACCAGCGGATCCTGCCGGTCATTCAGGACAAGCAGATCGTCGGCGTCATCACCCGGACGGACCTGCTTAATTCACTCATTCAGGATGCCAGGGGAAAAGCGCCCCAGCAGGACCAATCCGTCTTGACCATGGATCACCCGAAAACCAAGAAAGTTCATGGTTTTATGAAAGAACGGCTTTCGGGCGCCATCATGGACCTGCTTCGCGATATCGGGGAGATTGCCGAGGAAATGGGCTTCACGGCATACGTGGTGGGCGGCTTTGTGCGGGACCT
>SKZX01000293.1 GCA_007127175.1 Desulfobacterales bacterium | reverse complement strand
TGCGGCCGTCCGGGATTTCAAGAATCAATGAAATGCTTGAGTTTTCTGCTTCGCGTCGGGTGCCGGAGCTTGCGCAGCGCCTTGGCTTCGATCTGGCGGATGCGCTCGCGGGTGACGTCAAAATCGTTGCCCACCTCCTCCAGGGTATGGTCCGACTTCTCACCGATGCCGAACCGCATGCGCAGGACCTTTTCCTCACGGGGCGTCAGCGTCGTCAAAACCTTCCGGGTCTGCTCGGAAAGGTTCAGGTTTACCGCGGCGTCCGACGGCGACATGAAGGTCTTGTCCTCGATAAAATCCCCCAGATGGCTGTCGTCCTCCTCGCCAATGGGTGTTTCCAGGGATATGGGTTCGCGCGCGATGCGCAGCACCTTCCGGACTTTTTCTATGGGCACTTCCATTTTCTCGGCAATCTCCTCAGGCGACGGCTCCCGCCCCATTTCCTGGACAAGATAGCGGGAGGTGCGGATCAGCTTGTTGATGGTCTCGATCATGTGGACCGGGATGCGTATGGTCCGTGCCTGGTCCGCAATGGCCCGTGTTATGGCCTGGCGTATCCACCAGGTGGCGTAGGTGGAGAACTTGTAGCCGCGGCGGTATTCAAACTTGTCAACGGCCTTCATCAAGCCGATGTTGCCTTCCTGGATCAGGTCTAAGAACTGCAAACCGCGGTTGGTGTATTTTTTCGCAATGCTGACAACCAGGCGCAGGTTGGCCTGAACCAGCTCCCCCTTGGCATCCTTGGCCTTCTGGTGCCCTTCCTCGACGCGGGCCATGATGCGCTTCAAACCGCGCGAAGACGTTTTGATCTCACGCTCCCGGATGTCCATCTGGGTGTGGATCTTGACCAGGTCCTCGTAAATGTTCTGCAGCTCTTCCGGCTCCTGTGAAATACATGTGCAGGCCCATGCAAAAAATGCATCCCCGCTCTCGCCCAGGATGCGCTCCCGGACTTCCGTAACCGGGGCCTGAAACACGGCGGCGCATTCACAGAACACCTTGTTGGTGGTATCGAACCATTCCACCTGCTCGGCGATCTTTCTTTCGATCTCTTCGATCACGTCGCTTTCCAGGCGCCAGTCCTTGAACAGCTCAAAAATCTTCCGGTTGCGCCGCCGTATGGAGCGCTTGACGCGCCGTTGTTCGTCAGCAGCCATTTCCTCGGCAAAAAGACGCTCCCGTAGCTGCTGGTTCTCATTGTCAATCGCTTTAATCCGGTCAATGGTGTCCAGAAACTTTTCTATCTGAAGGGATTCATCGACAATCGTGTCCCCCTCGTCGATATCACGGAGGACGTGCTTGGGCCGCAGGGTGCCGGCGGCAATCTGCTCACCCAGGTTAATGATGCTGTCCACGCCGAGGGTGGATTCCAGCATCGCCTTTAAAACCTCCTGCTCCCCGAACTCAATTTTTTTGGCAATTTCAACCTCCCCTTCCCGGGAAAGAAGCGTCACCATACCCATCTCCCGGAGGTACATCTTAACCGGGTCATTGACGGAACGGAACGGGTTGACCTCCTCGGCTTCGGCCGGTTCAATCACCGCATCACCGTCATTTTTCTTGGCGTCCGCAGAATACTTGTGCTTCTTCCGCTCAACCACCTCTATATCAAGATCATCAAACCACATCAGGGTTTCATCGATCTGCTCCGGGGACATCATTTCTTCTGGCAGCACCTCGCTTATCTGGTCATAGGTGAGGTACCCCTGCGCCTTCCCCTTGGAGATCAGTTCATTGAATTTCTCCTTTTCGGCGGCCTGCTTTTCCCCCTGTTTTGCGGATCGTTTCGCCATAAAAAAGTCTCCTTATTATTGATATGTAAACCGGATAAGCAGAAAACGGAATGATGTCATTGCCGTTTTGCCATCCGTTGTTGTTTTTCTTGCAGCAGCTGCATCACAAGGTCCTGGTCGCCGCGCTGCTCCGCTTCGCGGATGCGTTCCAGCAGTTCGTCCTTTCGCCGGCTCCTGGTCTTGAAAAACTGGGACAGCAGCATGCGGCAGCTTTGCGCTTCCCAGTGGGCGTCACTGATGCACAGCGACGCAACGAGTTTTCCATAATCCCTGTCTTCCAGGCGGTTGATGATATCAGCCGCACTGACGGCGTCGTGGGGATTGGCCCCCAATATGCGCTCACCGATGGTTTTCAGGCGCTTGTCCTCAAAATGATCCAGCACACCCCTGGAACGGACCTCTTCCATAATATCCGGGAACTGCAGCATCATGGCAATAATCCGGGCCTCGAACCGGTCGGCGGTCGGCGCCGGACGAGATGAAGGCGGTTTCCCGGGTTCAGGCTTTTTCACAGCCCCGGCCACCTTTTCCAGGATAACGGTTTCATCGACGCCGATCTTTTCGGATAAGTATTGAATGTATATCGACCGTGCGGCTTTGTCTGTTATCTGCGCCAGGGTTTCGGCCATTTCCTTGACGATGCGGACTTTGCCGTCAAGGGAGACGCCGTTGCTGTCAATGGCGGATTTAATCTGAAAATCAACGAGCCCAAGGGCGTTTTCGGCAACCTGGTGGAACTTTTCTGCGCCGTGCTCAAACAGGAAGGAGTCCGGGTCATGGCCGGTGGGCAGAAGCACGACAGCGGCCGCCATTCCTTCATCCACAAAAATGCCGGTGGTTCTCTGGGCAGCCTTGATGCCGGCCGCATCGGAATCAAAAACCAGAAACGCCTTTGCCGCATATCCCTTCAACCGGCGAACATGGCTGCCGGTCAGGGCTGTGCCGAGGGTAGCCACCGAATTGGTAATGCCGAACTGGTGCATGGCGATCAGGTCAAAATAGCCTTCCACGACAAATACCGACTGCTCGCTCCGGCATTTTTCCCTTGCCGCATGAAGGCCGTAAAGAATGTTTCCCTTGTTGTAAACAGGTGTTTCCGGGGAGTTGAGGTACTTTGGCCGACCGTCATCGAGCACCCGGCCGCCAAAAGCGACCACCTGGCCACCGGCATCAAAGATCGGAAAAACAACCCGGTTACGGAAACGGTCATAATGCCCGCTGCTCTGCCGGGGAGCCACCAGGCCGGCTTTTTCAGCCAATGCCATGGGCACCTTGTGCCGCTTCAGAAAGCGTGCCAGGTTGTCCCAGCCGGCCGGGGCAAACCCCAGGCCGAACTGCTCCGAAATCGTGCTGTCTATTTTCCTGTTTTCCAGGTATCGCCGGGCAGCGGCACCCTCGGGGTGCTTGATCAGCATATTCCGGTAAAACCCCATGACTTTCCGGTTCAATTCGAGCAGGTGCTGCCTCTGGGGCACCTGATTCTTTTCCCGTTCACCCATCCGGGCGGTGGGCAGCGGGATGCCGTATTGCCTGGAAAGGGATTCCAGGGCCTCGGGGAAGGTCATGTTGTCATAGAGCATCAGGAAATTGAAGACATCACCGCCCGCACCGCACCCGAAGCAATGAAAGATCTGCTTTGAAGGGCTGACAGTGAAAGACGGGGTTTTTTCCGTATGAAACGGGCACAGTCCGCTGTAATCCTTGCCTGCCTTCTTCAACAGCACGCGCGATGACACCACATCGACAATATCCGCTGCATTGCGTATTTCTGCAAGCTTGTCCTGGGGAATGTGCAGGGCCAACCCGTTCACCTCCGGCAAATGCGGCCGAAACGTTTTCTGGCTGGAATATTTTCGGGAACAATCAGCCAAAGTGGCACAAATATCCAAAACCGATCAACTATTGTGCCTTCATTTTAATGGACCAGCATGAAGCGATTACGCAACACATCCAATCATACTTTAAAATCAAACAAAATTAATGCATGGCGCAGTGTTTGTCAACCGGGTTTTTTGCCGGGTTTGATTTACCGGTTTTCCAGCCACGAGAGGGCTGCTTTCAGATCCAGGCTCCCGTCGTAAAGGGCCCTGCCGGTAATGACCCCGACAACCCCATCGGCTTCGAGGGGTGCCAGATTTTTGATGTCCTCGATGGTGGATACCCCGCCTGAGGCCACTACATCGATGTTCACGGCCTTTGCCAGCCGACGGGTCTCTTCTATATTGGGACCGCTTCTCATGCCGTCCCTCTCGATATCCGTGAAGTTGATGGCGGCCACACCCGCGTCTTCAAACTGCTTTCCCAGCTGGATCGCGGAAACATCCGTTGTCTGGGTCCAGCCCTCGATGGCCACCATACCTTTTCTGGAGTCGATGCCCACGACGATGCGGCCGGGCCACAGCCGGCAGGCGTTTTCAACCAGCGCGGGGTTGTTTACGGCTTCGCTGCCGATGACCACCCGCTGGACGCCGAGGTCAAAATACATGGCAATGGTGGCCTCATCGCGAATACCACCGCCGACCTGAACGGGAATTGTGATTTTTTTGACAATTCTGCGTATGGCATCGAGGTTGCCGGGCCGTTTTTCCACCGCACCGTCAAGATCCACCACGTGCAGCAGGGCCGCGCCCTCGGACTGCCAGCGAACCGCCATGGCGGACGGGTCATCGGAAAAAACGGTTTCCTTGTCCATTTCACCCTGCAGGAGCCGGACGCAGCGCCCCTGCTTGATGTCAATTGCGGGAATGATGATCATTGAACACTCCGTTTGCACATGCCGGTTTAGAGTTTTCCCTTGGACGAATGAACCCCTGAAATGCGGGAATCAATCGCCACCGCACTGTCCAGGGCCCGGGCAAAAGACTTGAAAATCGCCTCGGTCACGTGATGGTCGTTTTCCCCGTACCGGACATCGATGTGAAGGTTCATGCCGGCCGTCATGGCAATCGCCCGAAAAAACTCCTTTGCAAGGTGGGCGTTGAATCCGCTCGATGAAACAACATCGGCCGGCAGCAAGTATACAAGGTAGGGCCTGCCGGAGATGTCTGCAGCGACCGTACACAGTGCGTCGTCCATCGGGGTTGCGGCATAGCCGTAGCGAACGATGCCCTTCTTTTCGCCAAGGGCCTCTTTAATGGCTTCCCCCAGGACAAGGCCCACGTCTTCAACCGTATGATGGTAATCCACGTGGATGTCTCCCGAAGCCTTCACTGTCAGGTCAAAAAACCCGTGAACAGCAAATAGCGCCAGCATATGGTCGAAAAACCCGATCCCTGTTGAAATATCATGGATACCGACTCCGTCAATGTTAAAATCGACGATGATTTCAGTTTCTTTAGTCTTTCTCTCCAAGTGCGCGGTTCGTTGCATGGCTAATTATTCCTGATATTGTGGGACATTTTTGAGGCAATCACGCCTCAGCGTTTTATAACCGGCTTGCTGCTTCATGTCAAGAAAACAGGCAGCTGCTAATTTTTCAGCTTGATTCAGGCCATTCAAAGACCACTGTTCATGGCATTTGCGTCTTGCAAAAAAAAGCTAAACCTTATATTATTGGCGATATTTTATTATTATCGGCCTGCCGGATGTTTTGTTTTCCCTTAACCGGACCGCCGAATCTCCAGAAGACTGTTTTTACGCATCACTGTCCGCCGCATTTTCACTGATGGACTGCCTGAAGGATCGAGGCAAAGCCGTCGATTGAATGCCACCGTCGCCAAAGGGCACCTTATGTTGCTTTTAAACGCCAATTCAATAAACAGTCTTTTATT
>SKZX01000196.1 GCA_007127175.1 Desulfobacterales bacterium | reverse complement strand
TCGGGGCCATCGATTACAGCGACCGCGGATTTTCCTCGCGCCCCGCAACGCTTCACGGGCTTCCCCTGGAAATGTCCCGGTGCACCTTCTGCGGCACCTGCGTGTCCATGTGCCCCACCGGCGCCCTGTCGACCTGCAGCACGGTCTTTACCGGCACCCCTGATAAGGAAGAAGCCACCATCTGCGGCTTCTGCAGCGCGGGATGCAGCCTTTCAATGGGCATATCCGGGACCCGGGTGGTCGAAGTGAACCCCGCGGCCGAAACCGGGACCGTAAACGGCGCCACCTTGTGCGTCAGGGGGCATTTTGCCCATGATTTCCTGATGTGTGCGGACCGCCTGGACCAGCCATATATGCGGCACCCTGATGAGCAGGGGGATGCCGCCCTCCAGCCGGTCCATTTGGATGCGGCGCTCTCAGCGGTTGTCGCCCGGCTGACAGACATAAAAGATGAAAACGGACCGGAAAGCATTGCTTTTATGGGTTCGGCCAAATGCACCAACGAAGAAAACTACCTGTTCCAGAAAATCGCCCGGGCCATTTTCGGCACCAACAATATCACAACCCTTGGAAGCACGGGCACCCCGGCACTGCTCCGGAAAACCGTTGAAAAAACCGGGTCTGCCATCAGGGTAAGCCCTCTTCCCGCCCTTGAAAACGCCGATGCCGTCATCACCGTCCTGGCGGACCCCGATCACAGCGTTCCGGTTGCGGGATACCACCTCAAAAGGGGTGTCAGAAAAGGGGCCAAACTGATTGTTATCGATCCCTTAAGAAGCGATCTGGCAGCGTACGGCGGCCTATGGCTTCACCCGGAAAACCGCAGGGGCAGCCCGGCCTTCGCTTTTGACACACTCAATGCCATTGCCGCGCAGATGGTCAGAGACGGCAGCCTGGAACATGGTCTTGCAACCGGCCGTGTTGAGGACCCCCATGGGTGGACGAACGCCATGGCTGCCGCCGACCCGGAGGCCCTTGCAGCAAAAGCCGGGGTTTTTCCGGAAAAAATCAAGAAAGCCGCAAATCTTCTGAGCGCCAGAAAAATCGCCTTCGTGGTGAGCGGTGACCTCCTGGAAACCCCTTACGGGCATGAGACCCTCGATGCCGTGATCAACCTTGCCCTTGCAACCGGAAGCATCGGCGCGAAAAATGCCGGCATTTTTATTTTGTCCACCGAAAACAACGCCGCAGGCGCCCTGGACATGGGCTGCGCACCGGATATGCTTCCCGGGTGGCGTAAAATATCCGACACAAAAGAAAAACGGGCGATTGCCGAGATCTGGGGCGCAAACATCCCGGAAATGAATGGAAAAGACATTCATGGCATCATCGCGGCCGCCGAAGCCGGGACCCTCAAGGCCCTCTACATCATGGGCGAAAACCCGCTGCGCGCCCTCCCCGACCCGGAGCGAATCCGGGTGGCGCTAAAAAAACTGGATTTCATCGTGGTGCAGGACATCGTGAAAAACCGGACAACCGATATTGCCCACGTGGTGCTGCCGGGTGCGTCTTTTGCAGAAAAACAGGGGTCTTTCACCAACATGGAGGGACGCATACAGCATTTTTCAGCGGCGGCCCCCCCGCCGGGGGATGCGCTGCCGGACTGGGCCATCCTGGCCATGCTCGCCCAAAAAGCCGGTTACCCCGATCCATACGCAACCATTGAAGACATACGCCGTGAAATCCGCCGTGTCGTCCCCATGTACAGCGACCTGGGAAGCAGGAGCGCGGCATGGGTCAAACCGGGCAAATCCGAAAACCCTGAAAAGGCGATACTCTCTTTCGCAGCTGCGCCGGATGCGGTGGGTGCCGACGAACACTACCCGTTTACAGCGCATATCGTCAACCGGCGATGGCACCTGGGTTCCGGCACCCGAACGGCGCGGTCCGCCCGGATCCAGGCATCCGGAAAAAAAGGGCATTTCGAAATGGCGCCAGGCGATGCAAAAGCGCTGGGGCTGGACGGCAGCGGAAACGGCCTAAAAATGTTGGTGCGGCTCCTTTCACCCTTCGGGGCCATTGAACGCCCTGTTGACGTGAACCCGGCCGTGCCTGAGGGCAGCGTATACGTGCCCCAGGGGTTTTCCGGCAACGACGCCATGCAGTTGGCAGACTTCAACGCCGTGAAGCCGCCCGGTTCCGGCTGGCGCACCGTACCGGTCCGAATCGAGACAGTTTCTGCCTGATGGCTTGGAAACGTCCGATATCCGGGTTGTTCTTCATCCTGCCCCATCACGGCATGGTTACGAAGCCGTAAAAATTGTGTAAACCAAGGAGCGTTCCAATGAACCCCAATGAATTTGACCGGGAAAAACTCGAAGCCATCATAGAAAAATACCAGGATAAAAAATGGGGGCTGATTCCGCTGCTCCAGGACGTGCAGGAGGCCTTCGGCTTTGTTCCGCCCGGGTCCATAGAACCCATTGCCGACGCCTTGCAGATGTACCCCTCGCAGGTCCAGGGAGTTGTCACGTTTTACGCCGGGTTTTCACTGAAGCCAAAGGGGCGCTCGGTGCTCAAGGTCTGCAGGGGGACTGCCTGCCATGTCAAGGGAAGCCGCTCCATCCTGCGCATGATCAAAAAAGACCTCGGGCTTGAAGAAGGTGAAACCAGCCCGGACTACCAGTTCACCCTGGAAACCGTTGCCTGCCTGGGCGCCTGCTTCCTGGCCCCCACGATGATGGTCAACCGCGACTATTTCGGCAAGCTCAATCCGACCAAGGTAACCGCCGTGCTCGGCGAGTACCGGAAAGACAGCAAGGAGGGCTGAGCCTCATGATCAAACTCACATCCATCGGCCAGCTGGAATGGTTGCGCAACAAGATTCTCGCGGATTCCGGCAAAAAACGCATCGAGGTCCATGTGTGCATGACCGGCTGCCGGGCCTATGGCGCCGCCGCGGTCCGTGACGCCCTGGCGCAGGCCGTAACCGAAGCCGGCATGGACAATGATGTGGAAATCCGGTCGACCGGGTGCCACGGCTTCTGCGCCAAGGCCCCGGTGGTCGCCATCGAGCCCCTGGGGGTGCAGTACCAGGCGGTCGACCCGTCGGACGCCGCCGAAATCGTTGACAAAACCTTAAAACGGAACCAGCTCATCGACCGGCTCGCCTACCAGGACCCCAAAACCGGCCAGTTCATCTATTACAGAGACCAGATCCCGTTCTACAAGAAGCAGCTCCGGCGGGTGCTTGCCAACTGCGGGCGCATCGACCCCACAAAGATCGAGCATTATATTGCCGAGGGCGGCTACGGGGCCCTGGTCAAGGCGCTGTCGAACATGACGCCTGAAGCGGTCATCGAGGAAGTGGTGGCATCAAAGCTTCGCGGGCGCGGCGGCGCCGGGTTCCCCACGGGGATAAAGTGGCGCTTTGCCCGCCAGACCGGATCATGGCCCAAGTACGTGGTGTGCAACGCGGACGAGGGCGACCCCGGTGCATTCATGGACCGGGCGATCCTCGAGGGCGACCCCCACGCCGTTATCGAGGGGATGCTCATCGGCGGGTTCGCCATGGGCGCGGAATACGGCATCATTTACGTGCGCGAGGAATACCCCATTGCGGTAGAGCATCTGCATATTGCCATGGCGCAATGCGAGGCCCTGGGCCTGGCCGGGAAAAACATTTTGGGCACCGGTTTTTCCTTTGACCTGTCCATCAAGATGGGGGCCGGCGCATTTGTGTGCGGCGAGGAAACCGCGCTCATGGCGTCCATCGAGGGAAAGCGCGGCATGCCCCGCCCCCGGCCGCCGTTTCCGGCCCAGGCCGGTATTGACGGGCAGCCCACCAACATCAACAACGTGGAAACCCTGGCCAATATACCCTTGATCATCAAAAACGGCTCGGGCTGGTACACGGAGGTGGGCACCGAGGAGAGCAAGGGGACAAAGATCTTTTCCCTGGCCGGCAAGGTCAACAACACCGGGCTGGTGGAGGTCCCCATCGGCACCACCATCAAGGAAGTGGTCTTTGACATCGGCGGCGGCATTCCCAAGGGCCGACAGTTCAAGGCCGTGCAGATGGGGGGCCCTGCGGGCGGCTGCGTGCCGGCGCGGTTTATCAACCTGCCCATTGACTACGACACCATCGCCCGAATCGGCGCCATCATGGGCTCCGGCGGCATGGTCGTTTTGGACGAAAACAACTGCATGGTGGAAATCGCCCGCTTCTTTTTAAATTTCACCCAGAGCGAGTCGTGCGGCAAGTGCGCCCCGTGCCGGCTGGGCACCACCCAGCTCCTGGAGACCCTTACCGCCATTACCGACAGCAGGGGGCATATCGACGACATCGACAGCATCAAGTCCATCGGCAACACCATGACCGAGGCATCCCTGTGCGGGCTCGGCCAGGCCAGCCCCAAGCCGGCCTTATCGACATTGAAATACTTTGAAGACGAGTACCGGGAGCATATCCACGAACACCGGTGCGCCGGCGCCGTTTGCGATTCCATGGTCATTTCCGCGTGCCAGCACGCATGCCCGGCGGGCATCGACGTGCCCAACTACGTGGCCGCCATCGGCCAGGGAGACTATAAGGCGGCCGTGGACATCATCCGGGAAAGAAACCCCTTTGTGGCCGTGTGCGGCCGCATATGCATCCACCCCTGCGAATACAAGTGCCGCCGCGGTGAACTGGACGAACCGGTGGCCATACGCGCCCTCAAACGGTTCGCGTCGGACTGGTATTACGATCACTATGGGGCTGAGCGGGAGCCCTTCCCCGTGACCCGGCCGGAAAAGGTGGCCGTTGTGGGCGCCGGCCCCGCAGGCCTCACATGCGCGTATTTTCTGGCCCAGATGGGATACGAAACCACGGTGTTCGAGGGGCAGCCCGTACCCGGCGGCATGCTGGGCATCGCAGTACCCGAATTCCGGCTGCCCAGAAAGGTCATCGAGCTGGAAATCGCCTACATCGAAAATGCCGGGGTGAAGATCGAATACAACGCTCCTATCGATGCCAACCGAACCGTCAACGACCTCATGAAAGAGGGTTTTTCCGCCGTGTTCATTGCGGCCGGCGCCCAGGCCAGCAAGCGCATCGGCATCCCGGGCGAGGAAGAAGAGCTGGAAGGGCTCTATTACGGGCTCAATTTCCTCCGGGATGTCCGCATGGAAGGTGATGTCCGGTTGTCCGGCAAGTCCATTGTCATCGGCGGCGGCAACGTGGCCATGGACGTGGCCCGGACCGCGCTTCGCGCGGGATCCGACGACGTGCAGCTCTTCTGCCTGGAAGCACGCGATGAAATGCCCGCCTGGGAAAAGGAGATCGACGAAACCGATGAGGAAGGCGTCATTATCAACCCCTCCTGGTCACCGTCGATGATCGAGCATGACAACGGCAAAATCAAAGGCATTCATTTCACCCGGTGCGTCAACGTTTTCGACCAGGAAGGCCGCTTCAACCCGGAATGCGACCTGGCGGAAACCCGGTTCATCGAGGCCGACAATATCATCATCTCCATCGGCCAGGCCCCGGACATGTCTTTTCTTCCCGAGGACAGCCAGCTCGAAAGGGCGCTGTGGGGTTCGCTGGCCGTGGATGAAAACACCCTTTCCACGAATGTCCCCGG
>SKZX01000017.1 GCA_007127175.1 Desulfobacterales bacterium | reverse complement strand
GAGTGCAACTTCCTGGAGGTCTCCTTCGGGTACAACGCGGAAGAGGCGAAGACCGAGGCCGACCGGTGCCTGGAATGCGGCATCTGCTCCGAGTGCTACCAGTGCGTCAAGGCCTGTCTGGCCGATGCCATCGACCATGAGCAGACGGTGGAAGAGCTGGATCTTGCCGTCGGTTCCGTGATCCTGTGCCCCGGCAACGAAACGTTTGATCCCTCGTCACTGGACATTTACAGCTACAACAAAAGCCCCAACGTGGTGACCAGCGCCGAGTTCGAGCGGATTCTGTCCGCTTCCGGCCCGACCATGGGGCATCTCGTGAGGCCCTCGGACCATGTGGAACCCAAAAAAATTGCATGGCTCCAGTGCATCGGGTCCAGGGACAACAACCGCTGCGGCAACGGCTACTGCTCTTCGGTCTGCTGCATGTACGCCATCAAGGAAGCCATGATCGCAAAGGACCACTGCGAGCACGCCCTGGACACCGTCATTTTCAACATGGACATCCGGAGCTTCGGCAAGGATTACGAGCAGTATTACATCCGTGCCCGCGAACAATCCGGGGTCCGTTTCGTGAAATCGCGCATCCATACCATTGACGAAATACGGGAGACCGGCAACCTGGAACTGCGCTACGCGGACGAGGACGGCAATATTCATGTCGAGGAATTCGACATGGTCGTGCTTTCCGTGGGCCTCCAGGTGCCCGAGTCGACCGTGGAGACGGCGAAACGCCTGAACATTGATCTGAACAAGTACAACTTCGCGGAGACCACGCCTTCCCTGCCGGTCAACACGTCGCGGCCCGGCGTCTATGCCTGCGGCATATTCCAGGGGCCCAAGGATATCCCGTCATCCGTTACCGAGGCCAGTGCGGCGGCGTGTGCTGCCGGGCGCAACCTCGCTGCGGCCCGGGGAACCCTCCAGAAAGAGGTCGTCAAACCGGAACCCATCGATGTGGAAGGGCAGGAACCCCGGATCGGGGTGTTTGTCTGCGACTGCGGCATCAATATCGCCGGCGTCATAGACGTGCCAGGTGTTCGCGAATATGCCGAATCGCTGCCTTACGTGGTATATTCAGGGCGGAACCTCTTCACCTGCAGCCAGGACGCCCAGGACCAGATGAAAGAGGTGATCAAGGAGCACAATATCAACCGCGTGGTGGTATCATCGTGCACGCCGAAAACCCATGAGCCGATTTTCATGGACACCCTGGAAGCCGTCGGCCTGAACAAGTACCTGTTTGAAATGGCCAACATCCGCAACCAGGACTCATGGGTCCACGGCAACGACCATGAAGGGGCCACCGAAAAGGCAAAGGAACTGGTCCGCATGTCCGTTGCACGGGCTGCGTGCCTGGAGCCCCTCTACGAGCGCCAGATACCGGTTACCCAGCGCGCCCTTGTCGTCGGTGGGGGCGTTGCCGGCATGAACGCGGCCCTGGGCATTGCCGATCAGGGATACGAGGTCGTCCTGGTTGAGAAGGAACCCCAATTGGGCGGCCTCGGGAACCGACTGACCAAGACCATCGAGGGCATGGATGTAAGAGCCCTGGTCGCCGACCTGAAGGCGAAAATTGAAAGCCATGACAAGATCAACGTCCTGACCGATGCCGTAATCGTAGACTTTTCAGGTTTCAAGGGCAATTTCAAAACCGAGGTGCTGGCGGGTGAATCCATGGCCAGCCGGACCATCGAACATGGCGTGGCCATCATCGCAACGGGGGCCAACGAATACCGGCCCAAGGAGTACCTGTACGGGGAAAACCCGAAAGTCCTCACCCAGCTTGAACTCGGGGAAAGGATTTACAGCGATACGGGCGTCGACGGATTGAACCACGTGGTCATGATCCAGTGCGTCGGGTCAAGAAACGATGAGAACCCCAACTGCTCCCGGATCTGCTGCCAGAACGCCGTCAAAAACGCCATTGCACTCAAGAAGCGAAGCCCGGAAACCCAGGTATACATCCTTTACCGGGATATCCGGACCTACGGGCTGCTGGAAGACTATTATACCGAGGCCCGGCGCCTGGGCGTCCTGTTCTCCCGCTTTTCGGCCGATGATCCGCCAGAGTTGACACCCAATGGCGATTTTATCAACGTGACCTTCACCGATCACATCCTGGGAAGGAAAATCAGCCTAGATGCGGACCTGGCCATATTGAGCGCCGGACTGGAAGCAGAGGACACCGAAGAACTTGCCAACATCATGAAGCTCAACCGCAATGCCCAGAACTTCTTCCTCGAAGCCCACGTCAAGCTTCGCCCGGTTGAAATGGGCACTGAAGGCATATATCTTTGCGGCACCGCTCACAGCCCGCAGCTGCTTACCGAATCCATCGCCCAGGCCATGGCCGCGGCATCCCGTGCAACGACCATGCTGGCCCAGCCGTTTTTGACCCTGTCAGCGGTCACCGCAACGGTCGATACGGAAAAATGTGCCTCCTGCCTGATCTGCGTTCGCACGTGCCCGTTTGATGTGCCGAGAATCAACGACGAAGGCGTCAGTGAAATCGATGACGCCCTGTGCCAGGGTTGCGGCGCATGCGCCGCCGAATGCCCGGCCAAGGCGATCGAGCTGAGATGGTATGAAGACGATCAAATAACAAGCAAGGTGGACGCCTTGCTGGAGGGGGAAATATGACAGAGGACTTCAATCCGACGATCCTGGCGTTCTGCTGCAACTTCTGAGGGTACTCAGCCGCGGACCTGGCAGGTTCCATGAGACTGACGTATCCGACCAGCATCAGAATCGTTCGCGTTCCGTGCACCGGTAAAGTGGATGTGGGGCATCTGCTTCGCGCCATTGAAAAGGGGGCCGACGGCGTTTACGTGGTCGGCTGCAAGGAAGGCGAATGCCACTACAAAAAAGGCAATTTCCGCGCCCGGAAAAGGGTCGAGCAGGCAAAGAAGATTCTTGCCTCCATCGGCTCGGATGAAGGACGGGTGGAAATGTATAACCTTTCTTCGAGCGACGCGCCGCTGTTCGTCAAGTACGCCGGGGAGATGGACGCCAAGATCAGAAATCTGGGCCCCAACCCGCTGAAGAAAAAAAACAGGCGTGCGGCCTGATTTGCTAAAGCGATGCAGGGGACAACACCCCTGCCTGAAGATAACCATAATGTAAAGAGAGGCAGACCCCATGATAGTTGCGGACAAGAAGCCTGTCGAGGAAATCATAGAATACGTGAAAGACCACAGTAAAATCCTCGTTTTGGGCTGCAATGAATGCGTCACCGTCTGTGAAGCCGGCGGCAAAAAGGAAGTGGGCATTCTGGCATCGACGCTCCGGATGTACTTTGCCAACCAGGGCCGCGATGCGGCTGTAGACGAGCGGACCCTCGAGCGGCAGTGCGACCACGAATACCTTGAAGAAATCCGGGATATCGCGGATCAGTATGATGCCATCGTATCCATTGCCTGCGGCGTGGGCATCCAGTTCACCGCGGAAAAATATCTTTCCATACCGGTGTATCCCGGCGTGAACACCTGCTTTCTGGGCGTCACCGAACAGCGCGGCCTCTGGACCGAGCGCTGCCAGGCCTGCGGCAACTGCATCCTGGCATATACCGGCGGCATCTGCCCGGTCTCCCGCTGCGCCAAGCGGATCCTCAATGGTCCCTGCGGCGGCTCCTCCAAGGGCACCTGCGAGATCAGCAAGGACCTTGACTGTGCATGGCAATTGATCATTGACCGGTTGAAGGCGATCGACAGGCTCGATCTTTATGAAAAAATGTTTCCTATCAAGGACTGGTCCACCGACCGTGCCGGCGGGCCGCGTAAAGTGGTAAGGGAGGATGTGCAGATATGAGTGCGAAAACGCCGAGCAAACTTGAAAAGATAATGGCAGCCGGCCACCTGGGCGTCACCTCGGAATGCGGGCCGCCGCGTGGCAGCGACCCGGACACCATACGGGAAAAAGCCGAACTGCTCAGGGGATACGTGGATGCCGTCAACGTCACCGACAACCAGACGTCCGTGGTCCGCACCAGCAGCCTGGCCACATGTATTCACCTCAAGCTCATGGGCATCGAGCCGGTCCTGCAGATGGTCACCCGTGACCGGAACCGGATCGCCCTCCAGAGCGATATCCTTGGCGCGGCATCCTTTGACATCTTCAACCTGCTGTGCCTGTCCGGAGACCACCAGTCCTTCGGGGACAACCCCCAGGGACAGAATGTCCATGACCTTGATTCCATGCAGCTCGTATGGACCGCGCGAAAAATGCGCGACGAGGGCAAATTTTTAGGCGGTGCCGATATCAAGCGCCCGCCGCAGATGTTTGTGGGTGCTGCGGCCAACCCGTTTGCCGACCCCTTTGAAATCCGCGTGCCCCGCCTTGCCAAGAAAATAGAGGCCGGTGCGGAGTTCATCCAGACCCAGTGCATCTACAACCTCGACAAATTCGAGCTGTGGGTGAAACAGGCCCAGGACCGCGGCCTCACCGAAAAGACGTATATCATGGCCGGCGTGACACCCTTCAAATCGGCCGGTATGGCAAAATACATGAAAAACCGTGTCCCCGGCATGGATGTACCCGATGACGTTGTCAAGCGGATGTCCGACACGCCCAAGGAAAAACAGGCGGAAGAAGGCGTCAACATCTGCATTGAAACCATTCAGAGGCTCAAAGAATTGGACGGAGTCAAGGGATTTCATATCATGGCCATCGAGTGGGAAGAAATGGTTCCTGATATCGTGAAGCGCGCAGGTCTCTATCCCCGGCCGGAAATCGATTAGAACCCATCTCAGAATTCGGATTTCGGTTCGCCTTGTCGGGATAATCGAAACAGGAATCGAAAGAAACGGTTTCAATAAGGCTTAACAAAAAACCGCACCGCCATCTTTCCGGTGAACAACCGGGCTGGCGGTGCGGTTTTTTGCTTTTTCTGTCACGATCGGGCGAGCCGCTCACGGATGAATCGAACGAATGCGGCTTCATCATCACCTGTAAAAACAATTTTGACACCGACAACGGCAATGGGCACATCACCGGGCATTTTACCGGCGACCCGCACATAATCTTTTTCCGTGGTGGCAAGCACGTCCGCTCCTGCAGCGACGGCCCGGCGCATGATTTCTTCGCATTCGGCATCCGTGTAGGGGTGGTGATCCGGAAAGGCCATGTGCCCGGCGACACGCCCTGCATGGGTTTCAACGGCTGTCAGAAAATCCCTGTTCCGCGCGATCCCGGAAAAAACAAAAACGTTTGATCCCATCAGCACAGACACATCTGATTCGGCGCTGGTGGTTGGAATACCCATTGGAAATGGCGCATGCCCCTCTCGAATCCCAGTTAGAAACGGCACGTGGTTGGACTGAAAAACCGGCTTTTCGTGCAATCCTTCAGACGCCTGCGGGGCAATGCGCGTCAGGCGGCCTGCCATTGCCGCATGGTCAGGGATCTCGGGAGCGCTCCCGCAGCGCGTAAAAATAACGGCATCGCTTCGCTTGAGCGCAGTCACAGGCTCCCTCAGAACGCCGCGCGGCACCAGATATCCGTTCCCGAACATATTGCCGGCATCCAGAAGCAGCAGGTCCAGGTTGCGGTGCAGCCGCCGGTGCTGAAACCCGTCGTCCAGGAGAATGACGTCCGGATCAAATTCCGATATTGCATGCATTCCGCTTTTGTACCGGTCGCTGCCCGCAAGTACCGGCACCCCCCTGCTCTTGGACGCCATCATGAAGGGCTCATCGCCTGCCATAGCCGGCCCGCAGAGCAACTCATAGCCGTCCGACACCACGATCCCGGTCTTTTCCGCATGACCGCCATACCCGCGGCTCAGGATCACCGGGCGGTGCCCCATGTGTTTGAGCATGTCCGCCACGGCAATCGTCATGGGCGTCTTTCCCGTACCCCCGGCGACGATGTTGCCAATTGAAACAATGCGGCAGGGCAGTTCTTTTCCATGGAAAAGACCACTGTCATAACAGGCGTTTCTCAGCCGCACACCGGCACCGTAGACCATTGAGGCCGCAAAGAGGAAAGCACCCAGCGAAGTTTTGCCGGAAAAGCCGTCGCCATTCATGATGGCCTCGATTTTTCTTCTGTAATCTTCCTTCATGAGTTGTTGCCGGCCCCTTTCTCCGAAGCCCGGATTACCGCCCATTATTCGATATATAAAAGCAGAAGACCGGTCCCCAGGCCAAAAAGGATATTGGCCGCCCAGGCGGAAAGCCACGATGGCAGAAGCCCTCCGTATCCCATGGACAGGGTGAAACTGTAGACAGACCAGTAGGCAAAAGCGAGCACAATGCCGTAAGCGAAACTGACCGCCATGCTGTCTCTGGTCTTGCCGCGCAGGGCGATGGCGGACCCCATGAGCGCCATGATCAGGCAGACGAAGGGAAAAGCGGTTTTGCCGTAAAAATCCACCCGGTATTTTGTGGCGTCATAGCCTTCCGCATCAACGCGTGCGATATATCGCCGCAACGTAAGGAAACCCATTTCCTCGGCGTCGACGATAATCCGCTGAAAATCGGAAGGCGCCAGGTCCAGCTCAAAGGCGGCTTCTTCCAGAAAATCGATCTGGATGCCGCTTCCTTCCTTTCCAAAATGCTGAACCATGCTTTCAAAAAACAGCCACCGGCCGTCGGTGTATACGGCCTTTTGTGCATCGATGCGGCGGGTCAACCGATAAGGGTCATCCATGAAATACAGGCTGACACCGAAAAGGGCCTCCTCGCGGGGGTGAAAATACCGGACGTGTGCAAGCCCCCGGGCATGACGGATCCAGATGTCCTTCTGCGAAGACAGCATACCCCGGTTTTCCACCCCCCGCCGCCGGGCATCGATCTCATTGGATTTTGCAATACTGACCGGGACTGCCACTTCAGAGAATACAAACAGGGCCAGGGAAAACACCACACCCGCCACGGCAATGGGCTTGAGCAGGTAAAACGGGCTTATGCCCCCGCTTTTCAATGCGATCAACTCGTTGTTCCTGCTCATGAGGCCGAAAACGACCAGAACGGCCAGCAGAACGCCGATGGGGGTTATTTGTGAAACAATCAGGGGAAGCTTGTAAACAAAGTACAGCGCTGTATCGTATCCGGACACGGGGGACGCCAGAAACCGGTCGACCCTGCTGAAAAAATCGATGGCAAGGTATATCAGCACCACCATCACCAGGACAATGGCGAAATATTTCATATAGTTCGCGATAATGTAGCGATGAATGACCGTCATGTTGCTGCCATTTTCATTTCAGTGCATGGCCCCCAAAAATCATCTCCGCCTGAAGAAAACCCGGTTCAGGCCCCGGGATATCCGAAGCGGCGCCCTATCCTGGCTAAAATTCTCCCCAAAACGTCGCGCAAGGATTCCAGAAGCGCGACGGGGCTGTCCCTGGCGGTCTTTACCCACAAATAGATGCCCAGCCCACCCATGATGATATTCGGCATCCACATGCCGACCGCCGGGGAGATGACCCCGGTTTCCCCCAGGATCATGCCCGTGGAAAGCAGCAGGTAATAGAAAAGGAAACAGATCAGGCCGATCCCAAGGCCGGCCGCACGCCTGGATGTCAGGGTCTGTATGCCCAGGGGAACAGCCAGCACGGCAAGCGCGATGCAGGCGAACGGAATTGAAAACTTCATGTGCAGCTCCATCAGGATCGAATAGTACCGCCTGTTTCTGGTTTCCGCCGTGTTGACGTATTCAATGAGTTCGGAAAGCATCATTTCCCTTCTGTCCTGCTTCCGTTCACGGCTGTCGGTCGCCTGCTGGTGAAGCGCAAGGCGGATGTCATAGGTGTTGAAGCGGGTCGCATGGGCGGAGCGCGTGTCTATCTGAACGTTGTTGACCATGCCGTTGTACAGCCGCAAGGTAAAGACATACGGGTCTTCCCCCTCGAACAGGTACCCACGGGGCGCGATCACCGTGCTGCGCACCGCCTCGTCCCGCCGGTCTTCGATAAACACGTCTTTCAGCTCACGGGTTTGCTGATCGATATCGTTGACGTAAAACACCACCCCCGGGAAAGCATCATTGAACGTGTTGGGCCTTAAGGCAATGTTGAAATTGGTACGGGCCACGTCGAGCGCCAGCTGCTCATAGGCGCTCTTCCCCCATGGCATACCGTAAAGACCCATGACGCCGGTGGCGACCATGCAAATGAAAGCAAAACCCAGAACCGGCGGAAGCAGTCGGTACATGCTGACGCCGCCCGCCTTCAGGGCAACGATCTCGTTGTCGCCGGACATGCGAAGGAAGGTCAGTAAAACGCTCATCATGGTGGCCATGGGGATGATGTACACCAGGAAATACGGGAGTGAAAGCACAAGGAGAAGGGCAAAAACGGCCAGGCTCACCTGGTAGTTGACGATCAGGTTCGTAATATCGAGAAGCTGCCCCATGAGGAATACGAACATGAAAAAAGCCAGGCTCATGACAAAAGGCGGAATCAGCTCGAAAAACACATACCTGTTTAATGTCCTGCTTCCCATACCCGTCCTCTATTGGCTGTTTTCCATGCTGCCGGCGCTACCAGCCCCTTCCGCATCGTGGCCGTTTTCAAACTGCCGCTGGTAAAGCCTGTAATACTCGCCCTTGAGCGACAGCAGAAAGTCATGATCCCCTTCTTCCACGATCCGCCCGCCCGAAAGGACGATCAACCGGTCGGCGTCCAATATGGTCGTCAGCCTGTGGGCAATGACAAACGACGTACGCCCCTGCATGAGATTGAGCAGCGCCTTTTGTACAAGGTCTTCGGATTCCGTGTCAAGGGCGGAGGTCGCCTCGTCAAGGATGAGTATGGGGGTGTTCTTGAGCAGTGCACGGGCAATGCACATGCGCTGCTTCTGCCCCCCGGAAAGGCGGTTGCCCAACTCGCCGATGGTCGTGTGATAGCCTTTGGGGAGCTGACAGATAAACTCATGAATATAGGCGGCTTCCGCGGCGCTGAAGACTGCATGGTCGTCTGCCTCCGGGTTACCGTATGCGATATTGTTCCGGATGGTATCGTTAAACAGGATCGGCTCCTGGGTCACGATGGCTATGCGCTCCCGGAGCGCTTTTATGGGAACGTCCCGGATATCGATGCCGTCTATGCATATTGAACCACCGGTCACGTCGTAGAAACGGGGAATCAGGTTCACCAGGGACGTTTTCCCCCCCCCGGAAGTGCCGACAATGCCCAGGCGCTCACCGGGGGATACCTCCAGGTTGACGCATTCAAGGACCGGTTCTGTCGCATCATAAAAAAACGTGACATTTTTAAACGTTATGCGATGGGGGGGCGGAGACAGGGCAGCCGGATTCGCAGGTTCCCGGACATCCGTTTCCGTCTCAAGGATGTCGAATACCCGGTCGACGGCCGCCAGTCCCTGCTGGATGATATTGTTGAGCTTGCTCATTTTTTTAACCGGCCCGTAAAGCAGCATGACCGCGGTCATGAAAGAAAAAAAATTGCCGGGCGTGGCATCCCCCCGGATAACGGCCGACCCCCCGTACCAGATAATCAGGGCAACGCCGATCCCCCCAAGCAGCTCCATGACAGGGGAGGCCAGGGCCTTGGCCTTTATGGTTTTTACCTCGAACCGGAACACCTTTTCATTTTTCGCATAAAACCGCTCCTTTTCCGAATCCTCCATGCCAAAGGCCTTGACGATCTTGTTGCCCCAGAAGGTTTCATGCAGAAATGCATTCAGCTCGGCCATGCTTTCCTGGCTTTTGGTTGAAAACCGCCGGACGCGCCGGCCGAACTCATATATGGGATAAAAGGCCACCGGCAAAACGATCATGGCGATGATGGCCAGCTTCCAGTCCCTGTAAAAAATCACAAAAATAAGCCCAAGGATGGTGAACACATCGCCAAGGCCGCCGGCCACGGCCTTGGACACCATATTCTTGATAATGTTCACATCATTTGTGATCCGCGACATCAACACGCCGGTCTTGTGGCGGAAATAAAAGGAAAGCGACAGCTCCGAGATTTTAGCATACAGCTGGTCGCGAAATTTTCTGATGATGCGCTCACCCACATAATGCATGAAGTATTGTTCGCCGTACATGGCCAGCGCACGCAAAACATAAAGGACCAGCACCAGAATCGGCATGAGCATCAGCATCTGCTCGTTTTTTGCCATGAAAATTTCATCCAGGACCGGCTTGACCAGAAAAGCGGTCGCCGATGTGGTCGCAGCGACCACCACCATGCAAAAGGCGGCAACAGCCAGCGGGACCCAGTTCTCCCAGACATAGCCGATCAGCCGGATGTGCCGCTCCTTCAAGTCTGGAATGTGCTTTTTGATCACCATGGCTTTTTTCTGCGTCCCCTGTAAAAGCGGTATTGCCGCTATGCTTTTTTCATCATGGAATATGCAATGCCCGCGGTTCTGACGGATGCGCCCGCATCCCCGAGCTGGTCTTTTACCATCCATAGCTTGGACCGTGTTTCCGCATACAGTTCCGGGTCATTGAGGATCGCCTTAACCGCCCGGGCGATGTTTTCCGGCGTTGCCTCCCCCTGGATCAATTCCGGGACGACCCGCTCCCCGGCAATAATATTGGCCAGGCCGATGTGGTCCACACGGATCAGGGCGCGGCCCAGCAGGTAACTCACAGGTGACACATGGTAGACGATAACCATGGGGACGCCGTAAATGGCTGTTTCCAGGGTGACGGTACCCGAAGCCGCAATAGCCATGGTGCACCGGGAAAGCAGGTCTCCAATTTCGCCGGCTGCCGTGCTGATATCCATGACGCCAATATAAGGGCGCACGTATTCCCATACGGTATGCGGGTCTATGCCGGGCGCCACGGAAACGACAAAGGCCAGGCCGCTGATTGCCCGGTTCAAACGACTGCCAGCCGCAAGCATCACGGGCAGGTTCCGAACCACTTCCTGCGGCCGGGAGCCGGGAAGCAGGCCGATGGCCGCCCGCCCATCCGGCATCTCGGAATGCCGCTTTACCGGTCCTGCAAAACAATGGTCCATGAGCGGGTGCCCCACGAACGTGACCGGCACCCCGTGCCCTTCGTAAAACCCTTTTTCAAACGGGAGGATCACCGCCATGCGGTCAACGTATTTCCGGATTTTTTTGATCCGCCCCGAACGCCATGCCCACACCTGGGGGCTGATGTAATAGAGCACCGGTATGGAAAACCCCTTGACATACCGGGCCATATGCAGGTTGAAATCCGGGAAGTCGATCAGGATGGCAAGCCCTGGCCGCTTATGAGCAACGGCGGCCTTGATCGCAGACAAACCGCTCAGAATGCCCGCGGCCCGGGAGAAAACCTCTGTTATGCCCACCACGGAAAGGCTTGCGGCATCCACGACGATCTCGACCCCTTCGCGCTCCATGGAAGGCCCGCCGATGCCGAAAAATTCGAGGGTGTCGTCTATTTTCCGCATGGCCGCAACCAGCCGGGCGCCATGCTGATCCCCGGAGGTTTCACCGGCAATGATCATTACCCTGGCTGCATGTGAAATTTTTTCTGCAGTCATATCCTTAACCGGGGTTGAGCCATAGGCGTCAATTCTTCTTTTTCACATATCGCATGTCCTGCCCACATGCCGCTTACAGTCGATCCTTCATCCGCTGCATGGCCCCATCGATCTGCCGGATGATGTCAACGGCAAGGGCAAGGGCATCCCGCCCCATCCGGCCGGTGACCTCGGGTGCACCGCGGGTTTCGACCGCACTCACAAAAGAAATGATTTCTTCCCGGAGCGCATCGGCCTGCTCAAAACTTCGGTTTTCCATGTGCATCCCGGGAATCGGGCAGTTTTCTTCGCCGTCTCCCGCCCGGCGGATATGGGTGATGGCCCGGTTGGCAAAATCAATGGATATATAGCCGTCTTTCTGGAAAAGCCGTATTTTCCGCTCTGTTTTCCCTGATATCCGGCTGGCGGTAACGTTTGCGGTAGCGCCGTTTTCAAACTCGATATGCGCATTGGCGATGTCGACGGATTCGGTGACCAGGGGGGTACCCAGCGCATGGCAGTAGCGCACGGGGGACTTGACGAAATGAAGGATCAGGTCGATGTCATGGATCATCAGATCATGGACGACGCTCACATCGGTCCCCCTGGGCTGGAATATGCTCAACCGATTGGACTCGATGAATACGGGATCGGAGATCAGGTCCCGGACGGACAGGACCGCCGGGTTGAACCGCTCCAGGTGCCCGACCTGAATGATTTTATTGTGTTCAGCTGCAATGGCGATCAATTCGTCGGCCTGTGCCACGGTGGTAGTGATGGGCTTTTCAATGAGCACGTCTACCCCGTTTTCCAGAAACGCCTTTGCCACCTCGTAATGCAGCGGCGTGGGAACGGCGACACTTACCGCATCGACCTTGCCGATCAGTTCCCGGAAGTCGGAATATGCGCGTGTGCCAAGCTTTTCGGCCACAGAAGCCGCCTGCACGCCGTCCACATCGGCAACCCCGGCCAGGTCCACGTGATCCAGCCCGGCATATTTTTCCGCATGCCACCTGCCCAGGTAACCCACGCCGACGACGCCGGCCCTGATTTTATTTCTCACTGTTTTCATGCTGATCCCCTGGAAGTCATTTCATCATCCGTTAAGGCGACAATGGCGATGTTGTATCGGTCCGCCGAATCCACCATCTGCGCCTTGTCGAACACAACGGATTTTTCCGCTTCAATGGCCAGTGCCCTTACGCCGGCGTCATGCATGGTTTCAATGGTGCGGACACCGACTGCCGGCACGTCAAACCGAAAATCCTGCGTGGGCTTGCAAACCTTTACCAGGACACCATTCCCTGAGGACAGCGCCCCCCCGCGCCGGATGGTGCTGTCCGTGCCATCCACGGCCTCAACCGCCAGCACCATGCCGCTTCCAACGACCACGCACTGACCGATATCGAGCCGGCCGATCTCCTTGGCCATCTTCCAACCCAGGCGCATATCGCTTAGCTCCTGGCGAGTCGGCCGCCTGCGGGTCCAGCACCCCTTCTCCGAAAGCAGCTCCGGCAGAAGAAACGTCGACGGAAAAATTTTGATGCCTTCTGTTTCAAGAATTTCTGCAAATGCCCGCAGAATACGGTCATCATGGGTGTTTTTCCGCATCCGTGCGTAGAGGGAAAGCGCCTTGATGTCCGGGCGTATATTCATGACGGAAGTGGGTTTGTTGATGGCCCCGACCATTACAGCGGTCTTGATGCCCCGTTTCCTGAAAAACCCGATCAGGCGTCCGAGCTGTCCCATATAAAGGGTTGTCATGTCTGCCACATGCGCCGAAAGCAGTTGATCGGTTTCGTTGTGAAAACCCACCGCATGAACCGCATACCCCTTATTCCGGGCTTTTTGCGCAAAGAGCACGGGAAAGGGCCCGCTGCCGGCGATCAGTCCGATCTTTTTCTCCGGGTTTTCCATTCTTCCCTGCCGGGGTTGTTTAACGGGTGATGCCCCGCTGGGTGCTTTTTATAAAATTGACGAAGTTTTTGACTTCCGGAAGGTTTTCCACCTCCGCCAGAACCCTTTCCACCGCCTCGTTTACCGTCAGCCCGATCCGGAAGATGATCCGGTAAGCCCGTTTCAATTCGCTGATGGTATTCTCGGAAAACTGATGGCGCCGCAGCCCGACCTTGTTCAGTCCGTGAAGGGTCGCCCGATCGCCCGCTGCGATCACGTAAGGGGGGATATCCTTGCTCAGGGCGGATTTGCCGCCGATATAGGCATATTCTCCGATCCGGACAAACTGGTGGATGGCCACCAGGCCGCCGATAATGACATAATCGCCGATAACGATATGCCCGGCCAGGGTTGCGTTGTTGGCCATAATCACCCCCTTGCCCGTCTTGCAGTCATGGGCGATATGGGTATAGGCCATCAGGAAATTGTCCTCACCGATCTCGGTGACCCCGCCTCCGAATTCGGTGCCCCGGTTCAGCGTGGCGAATTCCCGTATGATGGTATTGCGGCCGATTTTCAGGTACGTGACCTCACCCTTGAACCGGACCGCCTGGGGGACCGTTCCCACGGACGCATACTGGAAAATCTGGCAGTTCGGGCCAATATCCGTGTAGGAATCAATGGTGGCGTGGGAGCCGATAACCGTCCCGGATGCAATATAGACGTTTTTATTGATAATGGCATATGGGCCCACAGTGACGTTTTCATCGATTTCGGCCTTTGGATCGATTATTGCTGTTGAATGAATCATCATTACCCCCCGATAATGGCCATGAGCCTGGCTTCAGCTACGCATTCGCCTTCCACGGCGGTCGTTGCCTTCATGATAATGGCACGGGACCGCCGGCGCACAATTTCTACTTCGTAAAAAAGCTGGTCTCCCGGGATAACGGGTTTCCGGAACCTTGCCCGGTCTATTCCGGAAAAACAGACGTTGTCGTGTTTATCCACCGGCAGGGTTTCAAAAAAAAGCAATGCGCCGGCCTGCACCATCCCCTCGATGATCAATACACCCGGCATGACGGGGTTGCCAGGAAAATGCCCGGAAAAAAACGGCTCATTTATGGTGACGTTTTTCAGCGCCCGTATCCGCTCTCCCGGTATGACCTCGAGCACCCTGTCAACCAGCAGAAAAGGGTAGCGATGGGGAAGGATCCGGCAAATGGCATCGATATCGTATTGTCTGGTCATGCCCCTGTCCCGTCATTGGCCGCCGAAGGCGATTGTTTATTCATCCGATGAAGGATCACTGTGGGCATCCATCCCTTTTTCCAGGGAACGGAGCCTTTTTTCCAGTTCAAAGATCTGCTTTTTCAGTTCAGGAAGCTGCGGGATCACCCGCTGCACCCGCAGCCACGTGCGGTGATCCATTTCAGGGGTTCCGGACACAACCCTGCCCGGCGCGATTGTCCGGGCCACCCCCGCCTGCGGTCCGACGATCGCGCCGTCGCCGATCTGGAGGTGGCCGCCGATGCCTGCCTGCCCGGCAATGGTCACATGGCTGCCGATGGTTGCACTCCCGGCGATGCCGACCTGGGCCACGATGATGCTGTGGGCCCCGATGCTCACATTATGGGCGATATGCACCATGTTGTCCGTTTTCGTCCCCTCCCCGATCAGGGTCCGGCCAAAGGTGGCGCGATCAATGGTATTGCACGCACCGATTTCGACGTCATCTTCGATCTCAACGATTCCGGTCTGGGGAATCTTGCGGTGCCGGACCCCTTCCGGCGTAAAACCGAATCCATCGCTGCCGATGACCGTGCCGGGATGAATAATGACGCGCCTTCCGATGACGCATTGGTCCATAACGGTCACGTTTGGGAAAATCTCGGTGTCCTCACCGATACGCACCCCGTCGCCAATGTATACGCCCGGGTGGACGACCACCCGGGCGCCCATGGTGACGTTTTCCCCGATAAAGGCGTTGCCCCCCACGACCACCGCTTCTCCGCACTCAAAACCCCTCCCGATGATTGCTGCGGCGCTGATGCCCGATATGGACCGCTTCCGGGCGTTAAAAAGTTCCATTATCTTTGCAAAAGCCAGCCGGGGTTGTTTGCACCGAATCAATGTTGCAGCGCACGGCGCGTCAAAGGTTTCCGGCACCACCACGGCACCGGCCCGGCAGTCTGCGAGTTTTTTCAGGATGGCAGGCTTGTCCCCAAAGGTAATGCTTCTCTCATCCGCCTGTTCAAAAGCGGCTGCCCTGGAAACCAGTTTATCCGGATCGCCTATTACTTCCCCGCTTATAAGCGCGGCAATGTGAGAAACCGATACGGTTTTTGATCTATCATTCATTTGTCGATATACCGGCTTTTCCAATAAATTCCGCCACGAAACCGCCGCATTGCGCTTACAACCTACAACCTACAACTTACAACTTACAACCTACAACTTATAACTTACAACCTACAACTTACAACCTATAACTTACAACCTACAACTCCCCCTCAAACTGCTCATTGTATTCCCGGATCACCGTGTCCGTCATATCGAGTGCGGCCGGAAAATAAATGACCGCCCCCCTTTCGATGATCAGCATGTAGCCTTCCCGTTTGCCGATTGACTCGGCGATTTCCAGCACTTCATCCCTTAGCTGTTCGAGAATGGTGACCTCCATCTCCCTGAACTCGGCCTGGTATTTTTTCTGCATCGTCTGGAAATCGTAGCGTCGTATCTCCAGTTCCCTCTGCGACTGCTCGCGGCGCTCGGCGCTCATCACCATGGAGTCCCGCTGCAGCTGGCGCATCATGGCCTCTATTTCTTCACCCATTTTCATTAAGTCGGCCTCCATCGCGCGCCCTCTCTGCTGGATTTTCGCCTGCATCGCTTTTCCGGCCTCCGACTCAACCAGCACCTGCTGAAAATCGACAACCCCTATCCGTCCCGCTTCAGCCGCGAAAGCGGGCGTTGAAAAAACAATCAACCCGATCATCACCCAAGCGAATACACCTGCCATCCTTTTCATCGTTTCCCCTGTATTATTTTGAGATAATATCAAAAAATTCCACCAATGGAAAATTCCCACCTTCCGCTGGGCTCCCCTTTTCTCCGGTCAAGGATGTAACCCCTTTCCAAACGGATCGGCCCCAGCGGCGAGAACCAGCGAATGCCAAAACCGGCGCTTTTCCGCAGGTTATCCAGTTCGATGGGGTCATCCTTGGCATACACGTCCCCGGTGTCATGAAAAAGAACGCCCATGAGCCCGGCCTGGGGGATCAGCGGAAAAATCAGCTCGGCATTGAACAAAACGGATTTTTCTCCGCCGACCGCCCTGCCTTCCTCATCAAAGACGGCGATCCCGCGCCAGTTGAATCCGCGCATGGTATTGATGCCCCCCATGTAAAACTTCTCATAATCGGGCAGCATCTTACCGCCGGCTTCCCTAACATACCCGGTTTCCGCATTGATATAAAACACAAATTCCCAGAACAACGGAAAATACCGTCCGAGCTCAAGTCTCACCTTGTGGAACCCGACGTTTCCGCCCAACCCGGCAAACTGGTGGGTGATGCGATGCCTGGACCCTTCGGACGGGTTGATCCGGCGATCCCGGGAGTCATACGTCAGGCCCGTGGTGATGCTGCTTGTCTTGAAAACCCCCTCCTCGATGCGCGTCTCGTAAAACGGGCTGACATTGCTGACCTCGCTGTAGTCATAGCCATAGGCAATGGATGCCCGGGTGAAGTCGAATACCGGGTATGAAAACCGGAGCATGCCGCCCCTGGAATCCCTCTCGTATTCATCATAATCCCGCTCCCAGCGGTAAACGGAGACGCCCGCGGAAAGGGGAATGTCAAACAGCCACGGCTCGGTAAAGGAAAAGGAGAATTGCTGGGAGCGGCTGCCCATCTGCCCGCGCAATTCCACGATCTGCCCCCGCCCCAGAAAATTCCGCTCCTCGATGGACGTCATGACATACAGCTTGTCAATGGCGCTGTAACCGGCACCGAAGGAAAAACTGCCCGTGGGTTTTTCCTCGACATCGATCAGGAGGTCCATCGTGTCAGGGGTTTCCCCCGGCACTGTCTGGATGGCTATATCTTCAAAGTAATCGAGCCGGTAAAGGTTCCTCACAGACCGCCTGAGCCCGCTGGCGCTGTACAGCCCCTGTTCATGAACATGCAGCTCCCGGCGGATGACCTTGTCCCGGGTTTTGGTGTTGCCCGTAATGTGGATTTCATCAAAATACACCGGCTGATTCCGGCGGATATTGAAAACCAGGTCAATGGCATCCCGGTCCGGGTGCCTGCGCGTCTCCGGAAATATATCCGCCCGCGCATATCCCTGGTCCGCATAAAGGTCCGTGAGAAGCAGAATATCGTCTCTCAGCACCTCCTGGTTGAAATAGGCCTCCTGATCTATGGAAATCATTTGCATCATTTCTTCGCGAGATATGATCAGATCCCCCTGAATATCCACGGTGCCCATCTCAAAACGGGGCCCTTCCTCGATCCGGATGGTAATGTAGATCCAGTCGCCTTCAAATGTAATTTCCGGATCGGCCACCCTCGCCTCGGCATACCCCCTGGTATAATAAAAGGCTGACAGCCGCATGACATCCTGCTCCAGGACATCCGGCTTCAACTCACCGGAACCCGTGAGCCATGAGAAAAACCCCTTTTTGGATGTTTTCATCTGCTTTTTCAGGGTTTTATCGTCAAAACTGTGGTTGCCCCGGATTTCGATCTCACGGATCCGCACCTTTTTGCCTTCATCGATCTCAAATTTGAGATCCCCCTGGTTGTTGGGGAGTTCCTCGACATGGTACGTCACCGATGCGTTGTGATAGTTCTTTTCCCTGTAAAGGGATTCGATTCTCCGGACATTTCTGTTGATCCGGTAAATGTTGAGTATGGAACCGGTTGAAAT
>SKZX01000313.1 GCA_007127175.1 Desulfobacterales bacterium | reverse complement strand
TATATGCATTCCATGAATTTCCAGATACTTCACCCTTATCATCAAGCAGCAGGGATCGAGCAGCCGCCGAAACTGTCCGTTCATGAACTTCCGGTCGGGCTGGTCCCTGATCACATAAAACGTGACATCCAAATCCTCGCCGGCGGAGCAGAGGGAATGGGCCGCATCCAGGCTCCCGGTCAACCGGGTCGCGAAATCCGATGGGTCGCCCGGTCGCATCCCAGTTACAAAATATGGTTTCTTTCTCCCGCAGTTTTCGACATGAAACCGTCAGAGATGCTTGAGGCTGCCATTAACGTGCTTGATATCGTCTCCGGTTCATACCAGGCTTTTGCCGGGTATATCGACGGTGATATCCACCGTGGTTTACGCGAAGGTTTTGCCGGGTATATCGACGCTTGGCTCATGGAAGAGCTTATCGACGTAAGCGAATTTCAGCGCGGCCCGGATGATACTGTGCACGCTGTCGCCGTATCGATGGTTACGGCTAACCAGGCAGGGATCGACAGCGATTTGCTGGACTGGGACGACCCCACGTTCAACTGGACGAAACTTGTAACCAGCCTGGCCGGTGCAGCGTTCAAGTGGATCGAGGAACAGGAGGTGATCGGTCTGTTCGAGGGGCTGGCCCCCGAGACAATGGGCCTTGGACTGTCAAAAGACTACGCGGACAAACCCATCCCCCCCGTGCTCATCCGCTCGGAATTCTTCGGTTTCGAAGAAACGGAGGAATACGAGTACAACCGCTCTCATCGGGTCATTCGATATTACACGCTTGACCCGCGTGCAGTCGCCGCTATCGAAAAGCCTTACCATCTTTCACGCAGCATCCCGGGCCGGGTGGAGGTGTTGCCTCGCGCCGCAGATTACCTGGCCGGCCAGGTGCCCATTCGCGAAAGCACCTGGCCGGGGCTGCCCGGCGATCCCGAACCGTTTGGCCTGCGTCACTATGTTGTCGATTTTTCACCGGCTTCTCAAACCATTCGCATCGACCTGGATCCCGGGCAATTTGATAAATGGCAGGAAGAGGCGGGCAATAAAGAGATCGTGGCCACATTTTACGACGCCCGCAACGCAGTCGTGCCCCAGGCGCGCCGGCAATCGATCGGCCAGGTTCATCTTAAACGTCCCGGCCTGATGGTTCAATTCATTCACGAAGGATATTTCCCCAGAGGCGTGCCGGCACGCGGCGCCCCTTCACCAGGGGTGCTTTCCGATCTGGCTTTAGGTGTCCAGGATTGGCTGCTCACAGGTCCAACCAGCGTCATGTTCAGGGAAGCCGGCCCTGGATCGTGGTCTGATATCGCTCCGCTTCGCCCCGGGCCGATGCTGATTCCGGGGGGCGATATAACGGCATTCGGGGGACCAGGAGCACTGCCGCCTTCCGTTGCAGCGCGGGTGCGCGGCCCTTGCGCGGTCTTTCCGCTCACGACAAAATACCTGGTCCGCATCACCGCTGGAGAGCGCGAACTCGCCGAGATACCGATACAATTTACTGCCAGGGGCGGGAAAAGGCTGGACGCGGATGTCTCTTACCCGATGCAGAATGCGGCACTCCTGGTAAAAAAGTACCAGGAAACCCCTATCGAGCCGATAGCATTGACTGCTGCGCGGCAAGACCTGTTTTCGGCGGAATTGCAGATCGGGCTTGACCGAATTGATCAGTGGGGAAATCATTATTTTTCAGCTGCATCAGCCCGGGGAAAGGAGCACCAGATACAGCGCCGGGAATTGCCGATAGCGGTCTACCGTGTGGGTACCGGGCTGCAGCCTGGATATCATCGCGTCTCGGTGAACGTTGGAGAGCGGCAGTATACCTTGTGGGGCCATGTGGACCCCGGGGACCCGGGATTCTTGACTGCGGGAAACATATCGGTTCCGGCCGGCCGGAGCACGCTGAGGATTTCCGCGGACGGATTGGAGCCCATAATCCTTGTCCTGAACAACCAGTTGCCGTCTTCTACCGGCGTGAATCTTCAGCAAAGAAGAGAGCGGATGATGGAGATGCGGATGCGTTACCAGAACGATTCCACAGGCCTCAACAGACGCGATTACGCCCTGGAAAAGATGTACCTGGCGAGAGATCTTTCCATTGTCAATCATCACCGGGAAGCGGCCTCAATTGCGCGGGAGGTGCTGAAACTGCTTCCGGAAGGCTACGATGCGTCTTTCTGGCAGACTTTGTACGATATCGGCTTTCACACGGGAGACAGGGAACTGATGCTGCATTGCGGCGTGCGCTTCGCAGAGGTCAGGCACGGTGAAAAAGCCAGGTCCCTGGCCAGCAGGAGAAACATGCAGGCCGCGGCGCGGGAGGCTGAACGGGCGATCTGGGATTATACACAACTTTTGCGTCGCTGGGTTAGCGTTGGGGGAGAGGCGGACAGGTCCGAGACCCTTTACAGGCGGATTCTGGAGTTGTGGGGCATAATGGGTTACCCCGAGCCTCCGCCTTTCATGAGCAATCAAACAAGGAGAATAGGTGTTACGTACTATGAAGACGGCCTGGATTACGTTCATTTCGGGCCGGGGGAAAGGAGTCGGCAATGAGGGGCTGTGTCCGTTATGCTTTCTATTGCATTCTCGTTCTCGCCTGTACCGGGATCAACGCCCATGCCCAGAACATCCGGGTGGTATTGCCGGTGGGTTTACATGGGAATGCGAAACTTCAATTCATATGCGGTGTGCAGGGGCTTAATAGCTTTCAGGAACAACACGGTGACCGCTATATCGCACGCCTGACGTTAGGTGGCCGCACGCATTACCACATGCTGCATGCGAGCGGGTATGAATCTATTCATGACGATTATTTTCTTTTAGAGCCGGGCAGGCATGTTTTGAAAATGGTCATCCATCCGGTCGAATCCCCGGAACTGGTCCTTTTTTCTACAACTTTTTCAATAACACGTGATGAAAGCCGCTACATGGAGGAGTCATGGGGGCTTCCTGATGGCAGATCAAGGAATGTGTTTTACAGAAATAAAGCGGAAACGCGGCGTCGTTTTGAAACGTTGCGCCAACTTGAAGGAGTTGATCACAAGACCCTGCAAGAACAGGCGGACCTTTTTTTCGCCGAAAAAACAGGTTCAATGTTACATAAATTGGTTCGTCTCAGAGA
The DNA here is from genome assembly GCA_007127175.1 of Desulfobacterales bacterium. Classification (GTDB taxonomy): domain Bacteria; phylum Desulfobacterota; class Desulfobacteria; order Desulfobacterales; family Desulfosalsimonadaceae; genus B1SED10-16. The sequence goes on along the minus strand of SKZX01000313.1, from coordinate 2,458 downwards.
TTTGGCCAGTTTTTATATGATACACGGCGAGTTCGAGAAGGCCCTTGGCATACTGGAGCTCGCGGCAGAAGTGCTTGCGGTAAAGGCGCCAAACCTGCGCCATCCCCTGAAGCCGGGAGAACGATGGGAATGGGTGCAACGCAATCCCCCCATATTCATGAACGAATTGTCCAATCTGTACTTGGGTTTTCAGCAGATTGACAAGGCGATCCAATGGCAGAAAGAGATCATTCGTTTCTGTGAGGATGCCATGGATCAGGCAGACAGGAATGTAACACTCCAGTATAACGGCCATGTGGTCCGAGCACTTGAACAGATTGCCAAGATCCACCTGCTGTTGACGGGAGATGTCAACGGCTGGGAAGCGTGGATTAAGAAAGCGGATGAGGCGAGAAATCGATACACCGGATGATACAAACGCTTCTTTTGTAAGCGGTCACAGGGCATCGTTATAGTATTGTCCGGGTATAGGTGTCACCCTGCAATCAATTGCTTTCTTTTTCATCTTGTTTCTTGTTTTTGCAACCAGGCTGCGACGTATCGTGCGCCTGTTTCTGATGCGATTTCGAGCGCGGTAAGCCCGTCCTGATTCTTTAGTTCCGGTTTGCCACCCAGCCGGACAAAAGCCATGGCCATCGGCAGACTGTCATTATATGCTGAAATATGCAGCAGGGTATTTCCGTATGGATCACGCTCATTAATATTCCACCCGGAAGCCACCAGGTGTTCAAGGATGACCTCCCCCTCCCTGGAGTTCCGCCTTTCAACAAACCAGACTGCAATCCCGGGCATAAGAGGGGGGCCGTCTTCGCGGGGCCGAACGGGCTCTTTAAGAAGCCTAGGCAGCGTTGCAGCCCCATTTTCGGACCATACATGATAATGCAGAACAGCATACCCATCCTCATCCTCGGCATTGGGGTCAGCGCCAAATTCCAGAAGTATTTCCAATGATTCTGGAAGCGTTGCAAGCATCAGGGCGGTTCGTCCAATGTCATCCCTGAGATCCACTGCGCCAGGATTGCGTTCGAGTATTCCCCTTAGTGTCTCGATGTCACCATGGGCAGAGGCTTCAGCAAGAGCGTCCGAAACAGGGGGTTCCGGAAATGCTTCCGGGTGGGCATAAAGCTCATTTTGCAGCATTGCAACCCATTGTCCGGCTTTTTGATCAACCCGGATATTGTCCTGTGCGAATGCACTTGAACACAGCATGACCAAAAGCAATATTGCTGAAACTAGAAGCATCGTCGTTTTCGCTTTTCTTTGGCACATTGGTTATCCCTTTTCAGACGTTGCTTTTATTGTCGATATTTAATGTGGTGATGGTATCGCTTAAGAGCCACCTCGTTATATGCAAGCAGCAGTGTAGGGAATCAAATTACATGACACAAAAATAGCAGAAAATTTTCACAATCAATTGACAAGATAGCATGGATTTTCAGAATAATTGAGCTTCTTTGGGGGCTTTTTTTTGACATAAAAAAAAGGGCGGGGGTGTTGGCGCACCCTACCGCCCCAAAACATGAGCCTGCTAAGGCTCCAACACAAATCGTCCTGATGATAATCCATGTACCTGCAGATCTCAAGAAAATTTCGCGTCTCGGCCGAAAATATCCATGGAAACGTCCCGACAAATGCCGTTGTTGTGATTGTATGGTATGGGGGCATGGATATCAGGTGCAGCTTTGCCCCGGGGGATTATAGGTACATGAAGGTGGTAAACATGGTGCAGGTAACGACGCCCACAACACCCCCTGAGGCGCCCTCAGCGTCCACTGGTGAGGCTTTCGGCTGCCGGGGTATAGTGAGAGGGGTAGGCGTTTTCTGGCAGAAAGGGTATAATTTTTGTTGGAATGGCGATGCCGGGGGCGCATTGCATACGCATCCGCTGCAGTGTCTTTATCTGTTTATGGATGGAAGATCTGTAAGGAGGGGTTGCCGGTATGGGGGAAGGGTTACGGGCTGGGGCAGGGTTTATGGAGGGGTGGTTGTTGTGGAGTGCGCAATGTCGGGAGCATGGTGGGCCTTTTGGGTGAGAATGCAATACTGAAGGCAAAGGCAAGAATTCTGCACCCCCACATGTGTTTCAGGCAAAAGGCTTTACAAGATTCGAAGCCAATTTTTTTTTTTTGCATTAATCAAACTCGTCGAATATCAAAACCCAAATATCCGGTTTGTGATTGACACCCATATCCAACCTTGATACTTTTAGAAATAGATCCTCCCAAGTAGCTGACTACATAAGCAACAATTGCGTCACCGTGTCACAACCGTAAAAGGTGAAGTGTTCCGTTAAACACTGCTAAAAACGGCTTGGTCTTATGGCTATAAATTTCCGATATATTCTGATCGGAATCTTCCTCTTATCAATCGGGACATTAATATACATCATAGACCGCCCTCCAGATCAGACCTATTTAATCTTCTCATTGCCCTTTCAATTGAGTTTTTACGAGGCAAC
>SKZX01000100.1 GCA_007127175.1 Desulfobacterales bacterium | reverse complement strand
CAACCCTGTTCAACTGTATCAACGGCATTTATCCGCCATCCGGTGGGAATGTCATCTTCAAGGACAAGCCGATCCGGGGCCTCAAGCCGGACAAGGTCGCAAAAGCAGGTATTACAAGAACCTTTCAGAACATTGAGCTTTTTTCCAACATGAATACCATGGAAAACATCATGCTCGGCCGCCACCAGTTTATTAAAACCGGCCTGTTAAGGGGCGGTCTCATGTGGGGCAGGAATTCCTTTGCCGGAAAGGAGGAAGCTGAAAACCGCAAGAAAGTGGAAGAAATAATCGAACTGCTTGAACTTCAGACCTTCAGGAACAAGTTTGTCGGCGCCCTGCCGTATGGCATTCAGAAAAAAATCGAGCTTGGAAGAGCTCTGGCTGCGGAGCCTGAATTGCTTCTTCTTGATGAACCCTGCGCCGGGATGAATGCGGAAGAAAAGCAGGACGTGGTTTTCTGGATAAAGGATATACAGGACGAACTGGGTATTACCATTTTGCTCATCGAGCATGACATGAACATGGTCATGGATATATCCAACCGGATTCTTACACTGAATTTCGGCAAGCCCATTGCCATGGGCTATCCTGAAGAAGTAAGCAGCCATCCGGAAGTGCTGAAAGCATACCTTGGAGTGGAAGACGGCGAAGATGCCCAGGTCCACTGAAAAGGGCCTGAAAAAGAATTAATTTTTGAAACTATGGATCGGAGTTTACATTGGGTGCGTTACTCGAAATCAAGAACATCGAAACCTATTACGATTTAATTTATGCGATCCGGGGCGTTTCGCTGTCTGTTGCCGAAGGCAGCATCACCACAATCCTTGGTAACAACGGTGCAGGCAAAACGACCATTCTGAAAACCATATTGGGACTCATAGACAATCAACCCGAAAAGGGAACGATTGAATTCATGGGGCGCCGAATAGACGGCCTGGATACCGAAAAAATCGTCCGTCTCGGCATATCCTGTGTTCCCGAGGGGAGAGAAGTGTTTGAAGAATTGTCCGTAAGGGAAAACCTCCTCATGGGTGCTTACATCCGCGGTGACAAAAAAGGAGTGGCACGGGATTTTGAAAGGGTTTTCAATTATTTCCCCATTCTTGCCCAACGGAAAAACCAGTGGGCAGGAACCCTGTCCGGCGGGGAGCAGCAAATGCTGGCAATCGGCAGGGCCCTCATGAGCCGCCCCAAGCTTCTGTTTCTGGATGAGCCGTCTCTGGGCCTTTCGCCCCTTCTGGTCAAGGAGATCTTTCAGATCATCCGCAAAATCAATGAGGAGGGCGTGACCATCCTCCTGGTCGAGCAAAATGCCAAAAAGGCCCTGGAAGCGTCGGATACCGCACTGATCCTGGAAACCGGCCGCTTCGTCATGAAGGGGAATTCAAGCGACTTGTTAAATGATGAAAATGTGAAAGAATTCTACATGGGTGTTCGCTCCCAGGAATCCGCAAAAGGTTACCAGCGCTGGAAGCGGAAAAAAGTATGGCGATAAGAAATTCATTGATACTCCCTGACGAACCGGAGGAATAATTTTGACCGCATCAACGACCCCAGCCGTTTTTGAAAAAACCGTCGACACCTTGGGCGACACAGTCGCCATGCGCTATAAGGAACTCGGCCTGTGGCACGACATTTCCTGGCGCCAGTACTTTGAAACCGCCATGAATATCAGCGCCGCATTGATCGACATGGGCCTTGAAAAAGGCACGAGCGCCGCCATCATCGGCGATAATTGCCCGGAATGGGTAATGATCGACATGGGCATCCAATTGGCCGGCGGCGTATCCGTCGGCATATACACGACCAATGCGTGGCAGGAGGTGGAATACGTCGTCAACAATTCCGATGCGCATTTCCTTTTTGTTGAAAACGAGGAACAACTGGACAAGTGGCTCAACTTCAGAAACAACGTGCCGCTTCTTAAAAAGGTCATTGTATGGGATACCAAGGGACTCAAGGATTTTAAGGACCCTTTGCTCATGAGCCTGTCCGCCCTGATCAAGCAGGGGGAAAAACTGGAAAAAAAACGGGTCCAAGAGCGCATGAAAGCGGTCAAACCCGATGACATGTGTGTCCTGATCTATACTTCGGGCACCACCGGACCGCCGAAAGGGGCTATTCTGACCCATGGCAATGTCACCTGGATGTCAGAATCCATTGCCGAGCTCAACCCCATGGAAGCAGGGGACGAGGTGCTCTCATTCCTTCCGCTTTGCCATATTTTTGAAAGGCTGTTTTCCGTATTCGCCCATATCCGGCATGCCTATGTGGTCAATTTTGTTGAAAAGCCGGATACGGTGACAGACAACATGGTGGAGGTCTCCCCCACAGTCGGTTATGCCGTCCCCCGGATCTGGGAAAAATACTTTTCCGCCATACAGATCAAGATGTCCGAGGCTACCCGGTTCAAGAAACTGGCTTACATGGCGGCTTTCAAGATCGGGCAGCACCGGGCGGAGTTGAAAATGAATTTCAAGAAAACGCCGGCATACCTGGAACTCCTTTTTCAGATCGGTCATTTCGCATTATTCCGGAAGCTTAAAAAAAGACTGGGATTTGAAAGGTTACGCGTGGCATATTCCGGGGCCGCCCCCATATCCGGAAAGGTACTTCAATTTTACCAGTCCATCGGGATGAACCTGATCGAAGGCTATGGGCAGACGGAAGGGACCGGCGTCACCTGCACGTCCCGTCCGGGAAAAGCCAAGCTCGGTACGGTTGGAATGCCCATTCCCGGCACTGAGGTGAAAATCGCCGAAGACGGCGAAATACTCGTAAAATCTCCGGGTGTTTTTGCGGGGTATTACAAGAACGAGGAAGGAACCGCTGAAACCCTTCGCAACGGCTGGCTCTACTCCGGCGATGTGGGTGAAATTGATGAAGACGGGTACCTGAAGATTACCGACCGCAAAAAAGACATCATCATCACCGCCGGCGGAAAAAACATCTCTCCGCAATATATCGAAAACATGCTCAAGGCGAGCATCTATATCAACGACGCCGTACTGATCGGTGACCGCCGGAAATACCTTGTCGCCCTGATCATGATCGACGAAGACAATGTCGTGAAATTCGCCCAGGACAACAAAATACAGTTTTCCACCTATGGCGATCTCGCCCGGGACCCGAAAATCAATGAACTGATTCAGTCCGAGATCAACAATGTCAACAAGGCGCTTGCCCGGGTTGAAAACGTTCGAAAATTCAGGATTCTTCCAAAGAAACTCTACGAAGAGGACGGCGAGGTAACCCCCACCATGAAGGTCAAGCGAAAATACGTCAACAAGGCCTTTGCGGACATCATCGAAGAGATGTACCGCTGACATGAGCGCCGTGGCTCCCCTGCCGGCAGTTTCTCCGCCATAGCCATGAATTGATGGCGCCGTAAAAAGTCGAAATCAGATGACTATGAAAAAAGTCCAAGATCAAGGCTTGCCCAATTTTTGAAGAATTGAGTCACGCCTTTGGCGTGATGAGATTCTTCGGAAATTGCGCATAACCCAGATATTGGACTTTTTGCCAAGTCGTCATGAATTGAATCAGTCCTTATGGAGGACGTCCATATATGCGTCCCGGTATTCGGGCCTTTTGATCATTTCCCGCAGTCCACGGAGCGAATTGAGCGGGGTGTCCAGCGTGTGGACGTTCACCAGGCTGGGCGGTATCCTTCCACCCGGGTCCACGTAGGTTTCATAAACGACTTCGACCATGCCGTTTTCTTTCGGCGTGAACGCCCAGCTGCTTTTCATCTCGGTTATCCGGAGGTGCCCTTCCTGTTCGGGATAGGCGTCCGGCCATGCCTCGATGTTGATGATGGCGGCCCCGGTGTCCGGGTTGATTTTCAGCTCCGAGTAAAGGACGAGGTCGCGGTCTTTCACCGGCCACGGCACTCCCTGGGAAACATAAGTGATGCGCTCTTTGTCGTTTATGATTTCAAGGACCCTCGCACTGTTCACGTTGTGCATCCACAGGGGAAATGACGCGGCATCCGACATGAGGCTTACCAGGGCATCCAGGCTGGCCTCCACGGTCGTGCGGCCCTGGTAGGCTCTTATCTGAGAGCCTACGACAGTTCGGGTATAGACATCAATGCCATGCTCCTTATCTTCCGTGGTTTTCTCCCAGACCTCACCGGACAAAAGGGCATCCGCCGGGGATAAAATGACGAACAACAATACAATAATCGGAATGATGCGTATGGAACGGCTCATAAAAACCCTATTCATGCGATAATAATTCGGTATCTTTCGTTTTGCTGCTGCAGGTTTATTCCTGATCCGGCAGCCAAAATACAGGCTTTATCTTTACGGTTACACCGGCTATGTCTAACGGGTAGAAAAGACCTTTTCTTTCTTTGAATCCATCGCCCGGAAAACTCTGTATAACGGCAAAACCAATTTATCCGTATTTTTTTTGAATTTTTTGGTATATTCCTATATCATACATTATATCAGCAGACAATTATCATCAACGAAACGCTCCCCTTTTTTATCATTCAATGGAGACAGGCATGACCGAAGACGGTTCAGCATATAGGGATGATATATGTATCGGTCACGCAAATGCAGAAAACCTACTGAATTATCAAGAATTACTTAACAATGCCCCCATTGGTTTTTTCACTTCCACGCCTGGCGGTCGCTTTCTGTCCGTCAATCCGGCCATGGCCCAAATGCTGGGATATGACACCCCCGCACAACTGGTTGAAGCAATAAGCGATATCGCCGCCCAGGTTTATTCCCAACCCGACAGGAGGGCGCATTTCAAGCATATCCTGGAAACCCGGGGTGAGGTGTTCAATTTTGAGCACCAGTTGCGCCGCCAAGACGGGACTTGCTTCTGGGTATCGACCAATGCCAGGGCCATAAGGGATGAAAAGGGAAAAATTCTAAGCTACCAGGGTTTCACCACGGCCATAGACGACCGCAAACGTGCAGAAGCCGCTTTAAAAGAAAAGTCACAGCTGCTGCAGCATGTTCTGGATAATATGTTCGAACTGGTTTCTCTTGCCGACCTTGAAGGAAACTTCAAATTTCTTGCCACCTCGCACACCATGCTTGGGTATGACCTTGATTCCCTTATGGGCAGAAATGCCTTTGAATTTGTTCATCCCGACGACCTTGCCGACCTGTCAGCCGTTTTTCACGACTTCATTGCCCGCAGGGAAGAATCCCGAAAAGTTGAATACCGCTACAGGAAATCGGATGGCGCCTATTTGTGGTTTGAAACCATCGGGCGATCCATACGTGACGAAAATGGCAATCCCAAGGAAATCCTTTTCAGTACCCGGGATATTACTGAACGAAAAACAGCTGAACATGCCCTAATGAATAGTGAAAATCGTGCAAAACGCCAGCGGGCGGGCATCGCCGACATCGTCCTCGATGAGGTGATTTTTTCCGGGGAAATACCCGATGCAATGAAAAGGGTCACAGAAATCATCGCCGAAAGCATCGGGGTGGAACGGGCCAGCGTGTGGATGCTATCGGATGACGGCTCTGAACTGCATTGCCTTTCCCTGTACGAAGCCTCCGCAGGACGCCACAGCAGCGGTACCGTCTTGAAAACAGCCGATTTCTCAGTTTATT
>SKZX01000305.1 GCA_007127175.1 Desulfobacterales bacterium | reverse complement strand
CGTTTTATAATTATTCATTGTAACAATTTCCGGGACAATTTCTTTGTATGCAATACCTCCACCGAAAAGGAATTGAGGCTTGGCCTCTTCTCTGTTTAATTGATAGTGTAACTGCAGATGCATGTCGGGCATGGTTGCATTGCGCAGGTAGGACGAACTTCGTCCGACAGGACCAACGCTGGCAAAGTCTCTTTGCGATAAAGCAGCAGCGATGATTCTGAAATCGCCGGCTTTTTGGGTTGCACGTATCTGCGGGTTTCTTGAGAACGGTTGAAAAGGACAACCGGTATTAAATGAAACAACATCGGGAAAAGAGAACGGCAAAAGCAACGGATTCCAAAACTGACCGAACAAGATCTCTGATTGGTTGCGCTCAAACTTTACAAATGCATGGCGCAACCGGAATCCATTGATATCTGACTCTACATTCCCAAAAAAAGCGCCTTCCACGTGACCGGTAGTCCTGAATCCAAAAAAATCAGGTGCCGTTACGGTAAAGTTCAGGCGTGTTTGAATCGACAAAAAATTAAAACTTGATGCATCATGAATATCCTTATTGTCCGCATCATATTGAGGCTTTTTGGGCCAAAGCAGGAAATGCCCTTCCCTGATGGATTCAGTTTGGCGTGTATCATAAAAAAAATCACTCTTGATAAAGCCACCATAAGTGATTTTAAAACCATTGCCTTCTTCTTCATCTGCCATTAAAATACAGGGTGCTGCAAAAAAAGCTATCAATAAAAATAATTTTTCCTTCATAATGGATCATAATTTTGATGATTCAGTTATTCTGTTCCTTTTCTGTCGGGCGGAAATAGTTTTCTAAAAACGCTTTGCTTCTCAGGTGGTTTTCCGAAAAGAATGTTCATGTTATTTTTGGCTGCATGATTCTCTTCCCAGAGCTCCAGGGCTTTTTCATAGTATTCATATGCTTCTTCCAGTTGATTGTCATGACGTCTGATAATTCCCAGGCTTGTATAGCTGACAGACAATCTCCGGGGCGTTTCAATCCGGGCTGTTTGGATTTCCCGGACCCGACTGTGAATGATCGCATCCAGATTGTCATGTTTGGCAAGTATGCTATCTGAAGAAAACTCCCTTTCAACAACCGCCCGGATTTCTTCTTCGGATTTATGGCTGTAAAAAGCCATCCAGCCATTATAATAATCAACACCTTGCATTAAATGCTTTTCTGCCAGGGCAAAATAACTTTGTCTTAACTCCTGACGTGCTGTATCTGAAAGTGCCAGGGTGAGAAAAACTGAAGCACGGTTATTATAAATCACACCCATTTCATAAGAATTCCTGTAGTGGGGTTCAGATACATATACTTTTTCTATGCTATCGAGCAAAGACAAAACCATTTCATAATCACCATCAGCGGCATAAGTATTGTATCTGGCATACATTAACCGGGCTTGTTTAACGCGAGGGTCAACAGATTTGTTAATGTTACCATAGTACATCCAGGCAATGGCAATACCTGCAGCAGCAAGGATAAGCATAATGCCTGTTACTATTCTTGTCTCTTTATTTTTTAGGATAGATTTCAATATTAAGAATGCACTTTTTCGATTAAGAATTTCCTGATTTCAAGAGGTGTTTCATCGGTTAATTTAGAAACAATGATATTTGCTGCAATTGCCAGAGGTGCACCGATCCAGGCAAAGTACCACGCACCGAGATAATAGGTTATAAAGTCGTTATATGGCAACACCCAACCCACCCTGGCTCCAACCAGGTAGGTAAGTGATATCAGGGTTATGATACCTCCAACGATTAATCCGGCTTTAGCACCTGCCCGGTTGGAACCACTCCACCAGATACCCAGCAGAAACAATGGGAATATGGTACAACCTGCCATTGAAAAAGCGATAGCAACAAGCTGGGCAATCAAGGCAAGGTCAACCATAGCAATAATGGTAATAATCACTGCCATCAGCAAAGTACCCAGGCGCGCCACTAACATTTGTGTTTTTGGTCTGGCCATGGGGTTAATAACTTTAACATACAGGTCGTGTGCAAATGCTGAAGATCCGGCGACCAGCAAACCGGAAGTGGTGGAAAAGGCAGCAGATACTCCTCCGGCTGCCAAAAGACCAACAATCAAAGGATTAATATCGCCAAGCTGCGCTGTGTAAACAACTATGGCATCTGGAGAAAGCGTCCCTACTTCCGGATTCGAAGACAAAATGGTGCCTAGTGCAGAATAAACGGGGGCGCTCCAGTAAAGCAAACAGATAAAAAACAAACCCCACACAACCGACCACCTGGCATCACGTGCTTTAGGAACAACATAAAAGCGTTGTATCACATGTGGCAGGCCCGCTGTTCCGATCATGAGAGAGAAAGCGATTGCCATCCACTGGAAGAAGGTTTGCCCGGCAGAAGGGTCCCAGGGCATGGCATATTCCGGGCTTGGAACAATGGCAAAATGGTGACCCAGCGAATTCATCAGTCCTGATTTTTCTGATATTTGAATTCCTTCAACGATATCCTGAACCGCAGAACCATATCCTATTTGAGGGAGCAACCAGAAATAATCAAATTTATAAGTAAGCAAAAACAGGGGGATAATAAATGAGCTAATGATGATCACATATTGGATTTGCATATTTTTGGTCACACCAAGCATCCCTGATATCAGTGTATATGCAAGAACTACGGAGCCACCAATAATAACGGCCAGATTATATTCGATACCCATCACCCATTTGAACATTAACCCGATTCCGCCAAATTGTCCAACCGCATAAGCAATAGAGATAAGTATGGCAATAACGGCTCCCACGGTACGCAATGTTTTCGAATAATATCTGTCGCCGATAAAGTCAGCGGCTGTATATTTTCCATATCGTCTTATTTGTCCTGCCATCAAAATAAGCAGCAGCACATACCCTCCTGTCCAGCCCACAACGTATGACAGGCCATGATAACCGGTTCCATACATCAGTGCAGCCATTCCAAGGAAAGAGGCTGCGCTCATCCAGTTGGATGCAATAGCCATACCCGAGCCAACACGGGATATCCCGCGACCAGCGGCATAATAATCGGTTGTATCCTTGGCACGAAATAACAACCCAACAAGAATAAATAACGACAGGATGAAAATTAGAATGATCGCCGGCCCAACCTTAAAACTGCCTTCAAGCTGCGTTACATCATTGGAGGCATTGGCTACCAATGGAATCAGGGACAATAAAAATATAGATATCTTTTTCATTTTCTCAATATTTCCGGGATTATTAATAAATGTATTTAATCAATCTGTTCAAGAAAGTTAAGTCTTGCATGTAACTTATCTGTCCTGTAACAATATATCCAGCATAACCCAACAAAAAACACGAGGAGGAATACAGCTGAATAAAAATAATGAAACGGGAACCCCAGAAACACAGTATCTGTGAGGAAAGAACGGTTATGCGTCAAATACAGACTCATAATCCCCGGAATTTTTTCCTTGTTTTCTTCTGCCAGCAATTGCAAGTTTTCATCAAGCCCTATTGCTAACAATTGCGCTAACAAAGTACCTTCTCCGATACCTAGCGCAGGTGCTGCTTTGGAAATGATCAATTCCTTGGTTTCAAGATATTCATCATCCCGTAATGATGTTATTTGCCCCCGGAGCTCATGTAAATGTCTTACAACCTGCTCCAGATCAGGCAGCTCATCCTCTGGATAGACCTTTGACAGAGCCCATCCCGTTCCATCTTTTAATGCGGCATAATCATCAGGTTTAATGGTAATCTTACCCATAACCTGTATCATTGATTGCGCGATGGCCTGGTAGTCTGAGTGGGTGGCATTCCCCATTTCAATATTTTCCCAGGCCGGAGAAAATGTAATCAATGCCTCTTCAGGCACCGGTTTTTCAACAATCCTTAATAAAATTTGAAACCCAAAAATTGCAACGGCCCAAATAACAAATAGTTTTATTATCAGGTTCCTGTTTTTTCTGGCTTGTTGCGTAGTTGGCTTGAAAAAGCTGATTCTGTAATCATTTTTCTCCACGGGATAGATGATTTAAATTTATACTGGCGTTCAACAGAGCGAAGATATAAAAATCTTTAATTAAATGTTTAATTATCATAAAATTGTAAGTTTTTTTTAAAAAAAACATCTCCAAAGAGGTTAAAAGCATTTCATATTAATTTATATTATATCACTTTTACTTTGATCGTGCAGGAGAGAGAAATATTACATTGCCTGGTTTTCTAAAATAATGTATTTTTGCCTGCCTTTAGCTATTAATAATAAGAACAACGTCTACTTATGGAATTCATTACGGATCATTTTGCCAGTGTACATATATTGAATCAATACTGGCTCACATTGCTTCTGGTCATCTCCATGGTGCTGGTATCGCGCACCTTTGTTGCGGGCACTCGCTATTCTCCTATTTTGATCATTGTAGTGTTTGGATTGATTATGGGCTATATACTGGTAAATACAGGACTTGCCACGCCGGGGTTGCCGGAATTTCCCATTATTGGCCTTACGAGCAGGGTTACCATTACTGCCCTTATGGCATCATTCTTCGTGGGTGGACAGGAGATCCGGAAACTTATTACAAACAGAAAAATTGAGGCAAAAGACATTATCGTACCATCCTCCGAAGAACTATTTCTCGGCACTAAGGCCACACAGTTTATGTTTCTTGTCAGGGCGTTTTTTATCCTTATCGGTATTGAGTCGCTCAGACGGATGATCATTGGTTATAGCACGGGGGATGAAATGGATCACTTTTATCCTTTGCTGGGTTACCTGGGAATTGTGGCTTCTATTATCCTCATTGACCACCGTGCCAAAATTACCAACAAAGCAATTTATATCCGGAAAGGAATTGTTGAAACCGGATTCATCCTGATTTTACTCATATTGTCTTATCATATTTCGCAATTGATCAAGCCCCTTATTGCACTGCCTGAAATTTTCTTTTCAATGATTCTCTCAGTTACCCTTGGGATGCTGTTGGTAAAGTGGAAGTTTGGTCCAACCATCCGTTCGCTGCTGTTTGCCGGAATACCAGTGGTACTTGCGGCAAACTTTATGGTCGGTGGTTCGCGCATTGCTGATGCCTTTATGCTTGGCGGTATGAACTCTATTCTTTCTTTTGGTTTTTTTGGGCAATTGTTGTGGATGTTTGGGGGTTTGGCCATTCTGATTTGGCTGGGAAAGGCCAACAACATACGCAATCTGGCACCGGGGATGGCAGGTTCTTTGTCGCACTCCGGTCTTACGGGTGCCTGCACGGCAGGTGACCTTGGTCCTGAAGCTGCTATCAGGGCTCCTATTATGATCAATATCCCGTTTATCGGTCATATTTTCGTGTTTTCCATACTGGCCGCCAGCGCAACCGCAGGTAAATTGCTTATCCCCTATGCTTTGACGGTTGCCCTCATAGGTCTACTACTTACTTACATGGCCTTAAAGTCATTGCGCACAGCCAATGGGCGGGATGCTGCCGAAATACGGGGTCTGATGCTATTCTCACTGGGATGGCAGCTGGTGGCCGTTTTTGGCGGATTGCTGATGCTCAGCGTTGCCGGGATGAGCCTTGACAACGCAGTGATGGCAAACTCATCAGCCATATCGCATT